>CAMNAY010000028.1 GCA_946531975.1 uncultured Ruminococcus sp.
CGCGGATCTTTCCCGCCTGCATCGCATCGTACACAGCGTCCGGCGAGCCGTAATCAGAAAGATAACGGGTCAGACCGGGACTGCCCGCGCCGAATACCAGAGACAGCCACACCCAGTAGCGCAGAAGCTCCGGTTTTGCATAAATCATCTGCTGGTCTTCCATCTCACACCCCGATTCGGAACGCACGGAGCGCCCGCTTATTTTCTCGCCATTTCCCAAAGGAACAAGCCCGCTGCCATTGCCGCATTCAGCGAATTGGAATCCGGCGACATCGGAATCGTCATTTTTCTGTCACAGGCATTGCTGATCTCTTTCGGCAGTCCGTTGCCCTCGTTGCCGATCAGCACACATGCCCCGCAGCGGAACGCCTCCGCAAAAGAGAAGCTGCCGAGCTGCATCGCATCGCGGTCCACGACCGCCGCGCAGGTCACGGCGCCCGCCGCTTTGCATTCCGCAAAGAATGCATCCATATCCCGCAGGCGCGTCACCGGCACACGGAACAGTGCGCCCATGCTCCCGCGGATTGTTTTCGGGTTATAGAGGTCACAGCACTGAAACAGATACAGTCCGTCTGTTCCGAGCGCCTCTGCGGTTCGCAGCACAGCGCCGAGATTCGAGGGATCCTGCACCTGATGCAGCAGCATGCTGAAGCTGCCGCTTTGCACGGTGATCTCCCGCTCCGGCAGCATATCCGCGACGGCGAACACACCCTGCGGATGCTCCGTATCGGAGATTTCCCTTGCAAGCGCGTCAGAGAGATACAGCGTATGCACGCCCGGTGCCGCCTGCTCCAGCTCGGCACCGTACTGCTCTGCGGCATGTGCCGTGAGGAGGAGTGCCTTCACCCGAACGCCTGACCGGAGCGCATCCAGAATCAGGCGTGCGCCCTCCATCGCGAAGCAGCGGTCCTTTTCCCGATAGGTGCGGCTGCGGTTGAGCCGCTGAAAGGCAGCGACAGTTTTATTTTTCGTGCCGATCTGTAAAAAATCGCCCGTTTGCTGCATCATCTGCCGCTCCTTTCATCTTCTCCAAACAAACACAAACACGCTCTGACGGTTTCCGGGAGAGCGTGTTCGATGATATTCATTAAAGAGCTGCCTTTGCCTTTTCAACAATAGCGGTGAAGCCAGCCGGATCATGAATGGCAATCTCGGAAAGCATCTTGCGGTTCAGGGTGATGCCTGCCTTGTTGACACCGTTCATGAACTGGGAGTAGTTCATGCCGTTGAGCTTGCAGGCAGCGGAAATACGGGTGATCCACAGTCTGCGGAAGAACCGCTTGTTCTGCTTTCTGCCGATATATGCATACTGACCGGACTTCATGACAGCCTGTTTTGCCATCTTGAAGTGCTTGGATTTGCTGCCCCAGTAGCCCTTTGCCAGCTTCAGTACCTTATTTCTTCTTTTGCGCGTCATCATTGCGCCCTTAATACGAGCCATGTTCTTTATCCTCCGTAATCAACATAATTTCCGCGGATACATGCCGCGGCGTGCCTTCAGTCGCGTTAAGCCGCGAGATTCCGTTTGCTTTGCGGCTTATTTGTAAGGAACCATCTCGCGGATGGTCGGTGCATTCGCGGTGCTTGCAACGCCTGCGTTTCTCGCAATGCGCTTGACCTTCTTGTCCTTGGAGACCAGACGGTGACGCTTATAAGCGTGCTGGAACTTCACCTTTCCGCTGCCGGTGACCTGAAAGCGCTTCTTTGCACCGGAGTGTGTCTTAACTTTAATCTTCTTAACCTTTACGGCTGCCATGGATTCGTCCTCCTTGAATTTTCTTGTATATGATCGCGCATGCAGCGCTGCATATCATATCGGGCTGTTCAGTCCTCCTGCTGCTCGGAAGCTGCGGGAGCTTCGGTCTGAGCGGCGGTTTCGGGCTGCGGTTTCTGTGCTTTTTTCTGTCCCTTTTCAGCCTTTTCGGGCTTCTGCTGCTTCGGCGACATGAACATCACGATTGCTCTGCCCTCCATCTTCGGGGGCTTATCAACGACAGCGATCTCTCCGACCTCATCCCGATAGCGCATCAGGAGCTCCTCACCCAGATGCGGATGTGCGATCGCACGCTTCCGGAACCGGACAGAGACCTTGACCTTATCGCCGCCCTGCAGGAACTTTCTGCCCTGAGCGACCTTGGTCTCGAAGTCATGCGTGTCGATGGCGGAGAACATTCTGATCTCCTTGATCTCGACGGTACGCTGATTCTTCCGTGCTTCCTTTTCGCGCTTCTGCTGTTCAAAGCAATACTTACCGTAGTCCATGACACGGCACACAGGCGGTGTTGCCTGCGGTGCGATCTTCACCAGATCAAGATTCTGGTCAAACGCGAGCTTCTGTGCATCGCGTGCAGACATGACGCCCTTCTTCGAGCCGTCTGCATCAATCACCAGCACTTCCTTGTCGCGGATCTCCTCATTGATTTGCAATTCCTGCTTGCTAATCGCCAAGCACCTCCCCTTACGGTCATCAAAAAACATTCAGAAAACAACAGAGAGCAGCCGGAATTCCAAGCTGCTCTCTGCTTCATATGCTCTGTGACAGTCTTCGCACAAGTGCTGATCTGTCTGCATGTACTGAATCAGATTACCGCTTTGCACTTGGCTGCACATGCAGCCCGCTGGCGGTGAGAACAGTCTGTTCCGCTTGCAATCCAATACATATGATACCGGATTTTGCACACTTTGTCAAGCGTGCTCCGTGCATTTTGTCAGGTTGCACAACATCACACAGGAAATTCGTTGATGTTATGCACAAGATACTGAAGCAGCATCATCAGGTCCTTCGTATCGACGCCCATCACGCCGTCACATTCGGCATTGATGCGCGCCTGATCCGATGCAGTCAGCCCGTCCTCCTCCGCGATAATTCTCGCGAGCAGCACGGCATCTCTGACATCGACCGCCTCATTTTCGTCCACATCGCCCGTGATCTTTTTGACGGTCGGCGCAGTTGTTTCGGTCGTTGTCACCGTGGTAGTTGTAGTGGTAGTCGTTGTCGTTGTGGCGGTCGTTTCGGTTGTTGTGACCGTGCCCTCAGCCTTTGCAGGCACAGCCGCCGCAAAGTAGTTCACGACATTTGTGCCGGTCGTATTGCTTCCGAGCGTCACCTGCTCGCCTGCCTTCAGATCCTTCGCAAACGCCAGATAGCTCACGGTATTGGAACTTGCCGCCCAGATGTCGCGCTCTGACCAGCCGCTGAGCCAGTCCGGTGTCACGCCCTGATCCATGACCAGCCGCAGATCGACCAGTACATACAGGGTGAGATCCTGTGCAGCGGTCACCGCTGCGAGATTGCCTGCCGTGGTCTTGGAATCGCAGGCGGTGCTGATATATTCGGCACCGGTCAGTTCCTGATTCAGCGTCACAACCGTGAAATCGCGGTCGCCGTAGATTTTGCTGCCGGCTTTCAGATTCTTCTGAATGCTCCAGTTTGCGCCGTTTTTCGTGTCATGCACGGTCAGGGTACCGATGAGCTCACCGTGATATTCCGGTTCCTGCTCCGGCACATCCTCCAGCAGTGCGAGATTGATGACATTTTTGCCCCAGTTGCCGTACCATGAATAGCCGGTCCTGCGCTCCTGGCTGATCTGCGACACATCATAGTAGGTGCCGCCGTCGCGGTCGGAAAACATCGGGACCTGTGTATCAAGCGTGTAGAAGCGCGCCCAGATCGGTCCTGCGCCGTCAACCTTTGTCACGACCTTGTCCGATTTGTCGGAATTCCAGTCGAATTTGATGTTATACAGCGCCGACTTCTTGAACCATTCGATCGCCGCATTCACCGCACGGACAATATCCGTGCGTTCGGGATGCGCCTTCGCGTAATTGTAAAGGTAGGTGATGACGCCGGCGCTTTCGCTCGTGCAGATCGACGGGAGCTCATACGCACGCGCTCCGGCAGGCTTTAAGTCACTTTCATTGTGCTGCTGGCACCATGCCGTTTTCTTTCCGCCGGATGTAATCTGCATGTCGAGCAGACACTGAATCGCCTTTTCGAGCGACTGTGCCGCCTTCTGCGCATAGGCATCGCTGACTGCCGTGAAATCGCCGGTTTTGCGGCTCATTTCGTCCATGATCTGCATGACATGGACATACGCGCCGTCATTGAGCGTGATATGCGCATGATAGGTGCCGGGCGTATTCAGAACCTGCATATAGCCGCCGTTGGAATATTGCATTTTGAACAGGCAGTCCACGCCGCGCATTGCGCAGTCCAGATACTTCTGCTGCTTTGTCTGCGCATATGCCCGCATCAGGAAGCGGATCTGCGAGGTGGTCGCGTCGTTGTCGATTGTCGAATGCGCCCAGTCTCCGGTATGAGAGGTCGTCATGCCCTTCTGCCAGCCGCCCTCGCCGGAAACCTGATACTGGATGCACTCGTCTGCAATCTTGAGTGCTTCGCTTGACCCGAACCACGAGGCATCATTCTTCAGCAGCGTGGTCCACGCATAGTCGTCCTCTGCCGCAGATGCGGTCAGAAGTGCGGTGCTGCCCGCTCCCGTGCCCGGAAGCAGCGCGCCGGTTCCCTGCATCAGCACGAGCGCACCCAGCGCCGCCGATGTCCATTTCAGAATACTCGATTTCATGTTTGTTCCCCCGATTTTTCAGTCAGATTTCCATTGTATTCTATGCATAGCTGCATATTTTGCTTATTATACCATACACGCCGCGCAAAAGTCAATGTTCATTCCGTCCGCGGTAATGTCCGATTGCACCTTGCCTTTTGCCGTCATAAAAAGTATACATTTTCTTCGCAATTTTTTGTTGACTTTCTCTTTATTTTGTGGTACAATGTATAGGTATGATTATCTATTATCTACAATGTCACAGGTATCTGTACCGGATGCAGATGAACGAAAGGGGGGTGTACGCGCATGACCGGTACTGTTATGTCGATTCTGCTGCTCATCGGTCTGATTCTGACCGGCGGCGTCACCATCGCGCTGCTCATGTCGGATCAGAACAAGGAACGGCGGGAATTCGCTGTGCTGGGACTGTTCTGTGCCGTTCTGACACTGCTCTCCTATTATATGGAACTGAATACACCGGATCTGTTTGCCAAGATTGACGCCGTCAAATTCGGATACCTCGGCAGAGTGTTCGTCAATCCGCTGCTTGTTCTGATGGTATTCCGCTATTACGGAACGCGCATCAATCAATATTTGCAGCTTGTATTCTTCATTATCCCGCTGCTGACGCTCTGCGTCGTCTTCCGGTGCGAACAAAATACGCTCTATTACCGGAACATTGAGCTGACAGCAAACGGTTTGCTGTATGTCGAAGCCGGTCCGGTTTACTATATTTTCATGGGATACAACATCCTGCTCGCAGTCTCCCTCCTCGGCTTCTGCCTCTACCGCAGGCCGGGACTCACCAAGCGGGAACGGCACAACAATACGATTCTGATTCTCGCCTGTCTCATCCCGTTTGTCACGCTGCTGCTCTACCTCGCCGGACTGACAGGCGGCTACGATTTCAGCAGCATCGGTCTGATGATCGGCGCACTGCTGATCGCGGTCTCGATCTTCCGGTACGGTATGCTCAACAAGGAGGAAATGCTTCAGAACATGGCGACCGGTCTGATCTTCCTGGACGCAGACTATCACCTGGTCTATGCCAACAAAGCAGCCGCACAGATGATCCCCTCGATCAACTCCTCCGCAGTCCGCAGCCATATCATTGACCTCAGGATCCTCTGTGAACCGCAGTATGCCGCGATTCAGAACGGTCAGACCTCTTATCAGCGGAAGATCACCGAATGGAGCAGCGGCGACGGTCTGCACGGAAAACTGCTGACCTTCGACGATATCACGGAGATCCGCGCAAGACTCAACCGCGATGCGATGACCGGTCTGCTCAATCACGGCACCTTCTACCCGATGCTCGACGACCGGATCGCAGAACATGCCCGCAGCCGAAAGCCGCTCACCGTCTCGATCGCTGATATTGACAGCTTCAAGCGCATCAATGACACCTACGGTCATGCAAACGGCGATACCGTTCTGATTGAACTTGCGAACACGCTTCAGGAAACATGCAGCAGTCACGGCGATGTCTTCCGCTACGGCGGTGAGGAATTCGCGGTCATTTTCCGCTGCGATCTCGCGCTTGCCGAAAAAATCATGCAGAACGCGCTCGATGCGTTTTCTGCGAAGCAGTTCGGCTTCATGAAGGAAACCGTGACGTTCAGTTACGGCAGCGCGCAGTATGACCGCACGGAAAACTCGGTCGAGCTGTTCGACCGCGCCGACCGGATCATGTATGAACGCAAAAAAGCGCTCCATGCCCGCGAGCGCAAAGAAGAAATGCCGCAGGACAATGTGCCGGAACCGGTACGGTCTGCGGACAGCCAAATGTAATCTCAAAGAAAAGGATACACGATTACTATGCTCGGATCTGATTATCGGGAGCTGATTGTTCCCAGACTGGACAACACCGCAAAGAAAAACGGCATTCTCATCGGCGGCGCACTGCTGACGCTCGCCGCCGTCATCGTCTCGCTTCTGTACGGAAACATCCTGACGCTGTTCGTTGCAGCCGGAATCGGCTTCGGCTCGTGGTGGCTCTGGACCTGCAACCGGATCGAATATGAATATGTGATCGCAGGAGACGAGCTGAATCTCACAAAGATCCTCGCGGAGAGCCGCAGAAAGCCGATGATGGCAGTCTCCATCAAAAAGTTCACGGCGTTCGGGAAGCTGAGCGAAGCACCCGCACAGCCTGCCGGTCAGACGACCGTCCTCGCCTGCGCCGCGAAGGATGACACCGCTTATTATGCGGAGTTTGACCACGAGACACTCGGCAATACCCGCCTGATCTGGACACCGAATGACGACATCCTTGCCTATCTCAGCAAGCACCTTCCCAGAAACCTCGGTTTCCGCTATGACGGCTGAAAGAACATAAACCGAGCCGTCCCGAACGAATCTTTGAATGCACGGAGGGAATCCATATGCGACTGGTTTCACCGCTCGAAATGATGAAGCTCGAAGAAAAAGCCAATCAGGCAGGTGTCAATTATGACACCATGATGGAACGTGCAGGCACCGGTCTTGCCGAGCATCTCGCACGCATCGCAGTTGAAAAGGAAAATGATACGCTGGTATTTCTCTGCGGAAACGGCAACAATGCGGGTGACTGCTTTGTAGCTGCGAGAATTCTCGCCAAGCGGTTCACAGTCATCGTGTGCATGCTGTCCGGTGTCCCGAAGACCCGCACCGCCTACACCAAATTCAAGCTGATGAAGAATGTCAGGGTACTGGAGAATCCCGACCAGATCCGGGAAGCGGTTGAGCAGAACACGCTGCTCGTTGACGGCATCTTCGGCATCGGCTTCCGCGGTACGCTCAGCCCGTTCATCAAGGAGCTGTCTGCGCTGATCGGCAATTCGCCCGAAAAAAGCTGCATTGCCGTCGATATTCCGAGCGGCGGCAGCGGGCTCAACGGCGGCGTCGCAGAAGGCACGCTGCACTGCGACGCAACGATCACATTCGGCGCAGCAAAAACCGGACTGTTCCTCGCGCCGCTCTCTGAATACTGCGGTGCGATCTATCTGGTCGAAATCGGAATTCCCGATGAAGCCTTCGCAATGCTGGAATATCCGGTCAAGCGGCTGACTTCGGAGTATGTGCATGAAAACCTGCCGCGCAGACCTGCCAATGCACACAAGGGCATGTTCGGCAGACTGCTCAGCATCTCCGGTTCCCGCAATATGCCGGGTGCTGCAATTCTCGCGGCAAAAGCCGCACTGCGCTGCGGCGTCGGACTCTACACAGTCGCATCCGATCCGGATGTCTGCCGTCTTGTGGTTTCACAGGCTCCGGAGGCGACGCTTCTGCCGCTGCCGACAGATGCATCCGGGACGATCGCCGCAAGCTCCGTTCCCGCCATACTGGAAAACGCAAAAACTGCGAGCTGTGTGCTGCTTGGCTGCGGGCTGGGACAATCCGAGGCAGTCAGACAGGCTGTGCTCACACTGATTCAGAAGCTGGATTGTCCGATCATTCTTGATGCGGACGGTCTAAATGTGATTGCATCCGGCATAGATATATTACATAAAGCAAAAGCAAAGATCGTACTGACTCCGCATCCCGGCGAGATGAGCCGGCTGCTGCACTGCTCCGTCGAGGAGATACAGAAGGACCGGCTCAAGGCTGCCAAGCGCTTTGCGGTGCGCTTCCCGAACACTGTCGTCGTGCTGAAGGGCGCCGGAACGGTCATCGCGACCGCAGAGCATGCCGCCGTCAACACGACCGGTAATTCCGGGATGTCGAAGGGCGGCAGCGGCGATATTCTCGCCGGCATAATCGCGAGCTTCACGGCGCAGGGCATTGAGCCGGAGCTTGCCGCACAGATGGGTGTCTATCTGCACGGACTTGCCGGTGACTGTGCGGCTGCGGAATTCACCCGACGTGCCATGCTGCCGAGCGACCTGATCGACCAGCTTCCGCTGGTGTTCGGAGACTACGATTAAAGATGAGGGCATTCCTCAGAAAGCAACGGTTGTCAAAAAACAAATCTCACTCACACGGAGGCTTGCTATGAAACCGATTGCATTTCTGAAGAATGCCCTTTTTGCGCTTGTTCCTGCGGGATTGCTGCTGTCCGGCTGTGCAGCAGGCGGCTCGGAAACCGAATTCACGCCGAAGGTTGATCCGGCTTACACCATGCAGGCGGAGATGACCTATGCAGACGGCGGGAGCGCCGTTCTGATGCTCTCACGCAGCGGTCCGGAAAAATGGGAAGCAGCATTTTCCGATCCTGCATCCCTCGCGGGCGTTGTCCTCAGCTTCGACGGCAATGCGGTTGCCGCGAGCTACAAGGGGCTTGCATTTACCGTCCCGAAATCGGCGCTGCCGGCGAAGAACATGCTCTGCCTGACAACTGAGATTCTCGGCACGCTGGACGGCGTCGAAGAACTGCCCTGCACCCGGCAGGAGGACGGCACATGGTGCTCGGAGGGAGACTGTTCCGGCGGCAAATATGAGATTACATTCGCGGAGGACGGGACGCCTGCCGGACTGTCACTTCCTTCGCAGCCGCTGCACATCGTCTTCACCGGATACACCGTCTGCGGCAGTCTGCCGGAGGAATCCGCCGAAACAACGGAACCAGCCGTCAGCACCGGGACAGAGACTTCTCTGACTGCAAATCTGCCGGAAACAACAAATGAGGGTACGTCAAATTGACGTACCCTCAATGTTTTTATGATTATGGAATCATAAGATCGGAATTACTGCTTGCCCAGCTTGGAGTACTCGATCTGCTTTGCGAGGTACTGCAGAAGCTTGGTCAGGTCGTTCTTATCGACAGTGCCATCGTACTCGACATCAGCATTCAGCTTTCCGTCGTCGGTGATGTCGCCGTCCTTGAGCGACGCATCGTTCGCCACAGCGCGAGCGAGGAGAACAGCATCAGTAACATTAACACGCTCTTTATAACTGGCACCTTCGGAGCAGTCAACATTGCCCCAATCAGCGTCCTTCCCGGGACCAGGAGTAATACTTGTGCCGGAGATGTCATACTCGGAATCCTTATCCTGCAGGAACTCAACGATCCAAGCAAGCGGAGCATTCCAGTTAATGGTAACCTCGTTGGTAGACCATGCCTCGATGGAGTCAACGAAGCATCTCTGAGACGGGTTATCGTCATCGCCCGGAACGAATGCGAGAGCGCGGACATACGGATCCTGGAGGCCTGCGTTCGGACCGCCGGAGAGGACACCGTCCGGTGCCATCGGCAGCGTCTCGTCAAGCTCATTGGACCAATATCTGTGGTGCGGTCTCTGCTCGTGGTATGTACCGTAACCGGTGATGAAGGAGAATGCGAGCGGGTTGGTACCGAGCAGGTAGTCCATACCCTGTGTAACGCCGCTCAGGTACTTGGCATCTTTGGTGATGTCATAAGCGTAAGCCATAACGATCAGGTTGTTGATAACCATGGAGTTAGAGCCCCACTCATAGCCCTTGATGACGATGGTATCCTTCAGGTTGTTCGGGTCGGTGTAGCCCTTGCCGTCGTACTTGTAAGGAATGCCGTAACCCTGAGCTGCTTCCTCATCCATATAATCCTGTGCAGCTTTGAGGCAGGAATCGTTCAGAGTCTTGATCTCGGTCTCGCTCAGCAGACCCTCATCCTTCTGGTGGAGGAGGAGAGACAGGGAGCCGGCAGAACCGGTGTTGCCCCAGTTGAAGGTGGTGAAGGAACCCTGACCGTCAGCTGCGTTCTCACCGCCGACGATTCTCGTGGTAACTTCGTAAGCCCTGTCGTAATTGTCAATCTCAGTCTTGTAGGTAGATGCATCTGCATCGCCCAGAGCCTTTGCGGAGATGTAGAGCTCGCAAGCTGCCCAGTAAGCGTCATCGCGAACCTCGTTATCGCCGTAAGGACCGCCGCCCTTTGCCTGATACAGCGGTGCATACAGAGATTTCTCATTGGTCTCCTCATTTGGACCTGCCGGATAGTAGTACTTCTTGAATGCAGCAAATGCAGCCTTTGCCTCAGAGAGGTAGGTAGCAGCCTGCTCCTTGTTGAACGGCTCCCAAAGTCTAGCAGCCTGTGCGCAGCAAGCAGCATAGTTCAGCGTTGCAGCGAATGTAGGCGGCTTCACGATACGGGTGGTATCCCAACCGCCCTCTTTGACCGGGCCTTCATAGTCCCACGGCTTGGTTGCCAGACCGGTCCACTTGTGGTCATGCAGCTTGTGATAGTACAGACCTGCGTACTGACCCCATGTCGGCTCGCTCTTGTCGACCTTCATCGCGCCGATGAAGTCCAGCTCGTACTTGCACTCGTCGAGGATATCCGGAATCTTGTTGCCTGCTTCAGGAATGACGCAGACGCCGGAGTTATCATCGAACTTGCCCTTTGCATCGCCGGAAACAGCGTACAGGGATCTCTCATACATGTTCTGGAGTGTCCAGACGGAGATACCGCCGTTAACAACGTACTTACCGTGGTCACCGGCATCGTACCAGCCCTTGTTTGCGGTCAGCTTGGAGGAGGTGATTGCCTCATCCTTGCTCTTATACTCATTGATCCATGCCGGCTGGATGGAAGCGGTATCGACCTTATGTCCGCCCGGATGAGCGAGCTTTGTCTTATCGCCGGAAGTGATGTAAGCCTCTTCGATATCGAGACCGGAACGGTTCTGATAGAAGTAGTTCAGCGCGTTGGTCAGCATATTGTGAGACTTATCGGTGTAGATGTCATTACCGATCTTGAACTCGAAG
>CAMNAY010000029.1 GCA_946531975.1 uncultured Ruminococcus sp.
AAGTATGTGTTATTTTGTAATGGGGGAAGGAAAACTCTTGTTTTCCTTCCCCCAAACCCCTATCTTTCGCGCTTTTGAACGCAAAGGGAATTTCGCCCTCTGCTCACGGGTTTGCAGGCAAACCCTGCGGCAAGGGCTCTGCCCTTGACCCGCAAGCTTTTTGAAAGAAAGCTAACGCCAGCAAGCTGACGTACCAAAAACTTTTGTAATGATTCTAATCGAGCGTTGGGAGAGAATACTCCCCCCCGCCGCGCCCTGCGCGGCAGCGCGGAAAAACTATGAAAATCCTCTTGACAAACAGACGAAAGTCTGCTATAATAGGAGAGCTGGTGCAAAGGTTTAGACCATGACAGCAGAAAGGCGGCGCAAAGATATGAAAAATCTCGACTTTGTCCTGCTGCTCGACTGCTACGGCGCCTTGCTTACCGATAAACAGCGCACCCTGCTCGAAGGCTACTACGACGATGATCTCTCGCTCGCAGAGCTTGCAGAGCCGCTGGGCATCTCCCGTCAGGCGGTGTTCGACAGCATCCGCCGCGGTGAGCGCAGACTCGAAGAACTCGAAAACCAGATGGGCGTCGCAGCCAGACTCAAAATGGCGCGCGCTGCCTTCGAGGAAATCGAACGGCTCAGCAAGTCTCTCCCCGATGCAGCAGGCGAACAAATCGCGGAAGCTGCACGAAAGGGCGCGGCACTGTTCCGATAATATTTCTCATTCCGGCACGGTCTCTTGCACGGAATGATACCATACCACCAATGAAACTGTGAAAGGAGCCGTCAGCGTATGGCATTTGAGGGATTATCCGAAAAACTCGGCGCGGTATTCAAAAAGCTGAGAGGACGCGGAAAGCTCACCGAGGCTGATGTCAAGGAAGCCATGCGGGAGGTGCGGCTCGCACTGCTGGAGGCGGACGTCAGCTATAAGGTCGTCAAGGACTTCGTCAAGAAGGTCTCCGAGCGCGCCGTCGGTGAGGAAGTTCTCGCAAGCCTCACGCCGGCACAGCAGGTCATCAAGATCGTGAACGAGGAGCTCGTTTCCCTTATGGGCGACGGAAACTCCCGTCTCAATATGGCTTCAAAGCCGCCGACCGTCATCATGCTCTGCGGTTTGCAGGGTTCCGGTAAAACAACCCATGCCGCAAAGCTCGCAAAGCTCCTCAAAAAAGAGGGACATCACCCGCTGCTCGTTGCCTGCGATATCTATCGTCCTGCCGCAATCGACCAGCTTGTCATTGTCGGTCAGAAGGCAGATGTCAAGGTCTTTGAGCTGGGTCAGATCAACCCTGTGGAGATCGCGAAAAAGGGTCTGCGCTATGCAAAGGATAATAACCACGATGTCGTCATTCTCGATACCGCCGGCCGTCTGCATATCGACGAAAAGCTCATGGATGAGCTGAAGGATATCAAGCGCGAGACCGAACCCAATGAAATTATGCTCGTCGTCGATGCGATGACCGGTCAGGATGCCGTCACCGTCGCTAAGGCGTTCGATGATGCACTCGGCATCACAAGCGTGCTGATGTCCAAGCTCGACTCCGATACCAGAGGCGGTGCGGCGCTGTCCGTCCTCTCTGTTACCGGTAAGCCGATCAAGTTCGTCGGCATGGGCGAAAAGCTCGATGAATTCGAGCAGTTCCACCCCGACCGGATGGCGTCCAGAATTCTCGGCATGGGCGATGTGCTTTCGCTCATCGAAAAGGCAGAGGATGTCTATACCAAACAGGAGGCGGAACGGCTCTCCAAGAAGCTTTCCAAAAATCAGTTTGATCTCAATGACCTGTACGCTCAGCTGAAACAGATCGCCAAAATGGGCGACCTCAAAAAGCTCGTTTCGATGGTGCCGGGCGTCGGCAATAAGATCAATGATCTCGATATCGACGAAAAGGCGTTCGTCCGCGTTGAGGCGATCATCACCTCGATGACCCCCGAGGAGCGTGCAAAGCCCTCGATCATCAATCCCTCCCGCAAGCGCCGGATCGCCAAAGGCTCCGGCATGCAGGTGCAGGATGTCAACCGCCTGCTCAAGCAGTTTGAACAGATGCAGGAAATGATGAAAAAGGTCGGCAAGGGTCCAAAAGGTCTCTTTGGAAGACGCAAGATGCCGAAGCTTGATCCTTCGATGATGGAGGGCATGAAGGGCGGTTTCCCGAAACTGTAAGATGTATTTCCCGCAGCGGATAATTGAGGTAACTATCAATGGACATTAAAGCTATTTTCATGATCTTGTTCGGCGCGTTTTTGTTCCTTCCGAGTTTTTTTGACTGGGACTGGGACTTTCTGAGCTGGGGAATGCGTCTGATGACCGAGCTGCTCGGCAGAGAAAAGGCAAGACTGCTCCATATGTTTATCGGCGGATTCCTGATGGCAGGCGGACTGCTGATCTTGCTGTTCGACTGAGAAATCAGAAAAGCGTATGACTATTTTCTTTATTACAATTACCGCAATGGGCGCAATGCTTTTCATTCCGAGTTATTTTGACTGGAATTGGTTCTACCGTTCATGGCGGATGAAGCGAATGGTCGAGAAACATGACCGCGAGACCGTCAGAATCATCTATATGACAATCGGCGGCGTTCTTTTCGTCGGCGGTCTGCTGATGACCCTGCTGCTATAATTCGGGTGAGCGCAAAGCCGGACTGCGAGGCATTACAATGACGACTGAAAAACAGGGATCTTCTATCATAGATCAGGCAATGCACTACCTGAATCTGTGCATTCCGGCCGTGCTTCTGATGTTCGGACTCTTTTCAATCATCATCGGCATCTCCGGCAAGTTTCCGGAGCGTTGGAAAGAGCCGGAGATGAATGTGACTTCAATGCGGATTCTCTATCTGGTCATGGGAGCGGCTTCTGCTGCCTTCGGCGGCTGGCTCCTGTATCACTGGCTCTTTGGCCCGACAGAACGCTGAGCCAATATAAAATATGTTTTCATCGCAATTTCAATTTGCGTGGAATAAATTACATTGTTATCAATTTTTGGAGGTGAATTACCAATGGCAGTTAAGATTCGTCTGAGAAGAATGGGTGCAAAGAAGGCTCCGTTCTACCGTATCGTCGTCGCTGACGGCAGATATCCGAGAGACGGCCGCTTCATCGAGGAGATCGGCACCTACGATCCGACAAAGGAGCCGTCCGCAGTTACTGTCGATGCTGAAAAGGCAAAGGCATGGCTCGCAAACGGCGCACAGCCGACCGATACCGTTCGCGTGATCCTGAAGAAGGAGGGCGTGCTGTAATTGCAGCACCCCCTTTGCTCTTGCAGAATCATCACACTATTGGGAGTATTGCATGAAAGAACTGTTATATGCGATCGTAGAAGGTCTGGTTACGGACAAGACTGCGATTCAGATCACTGAGGACGAGGTGAATGATGAGGGCGTCAGCGTCCTGCATCTCACTGTCGCGCCGGATGACATGGGTCGTGTTATCGGCAAGCAGGGCAGAATCGCAAAGGCGATCCGCACGCTGATGCGTGCCGGCGCTGCCCGTGAGAACCGGAAGGTTGCAGTCGAGATCGACTGACTTCCTCTCCCGCAAAATCATCAAAGGACAGATGCCTGATACGGCATCTGTCCTTTTTGCATTTTTTATCTCTGTATCCGATTCAGATGATTGTGGAAGGGGGCAGTGCATCCTTCAGCCTCACCGCCAAGCGCTGGCTCTGCGTCCGCATGATTATGCGAGGAGACTGCTCCATGTGGTGGTTTTGCCTGCAAGACGGTGAACATAATATTGCAGAATGATCTGCGCATCCTTTGCCGAGACACTGCCGTCCCGGTCAAGATCCGCTGCACACCGCTGCATCGCATTCAGTCCGTCATCTTTGCCTGCAAGCTTACGCACATATGCCTGAAGCGCATTCTGTGCATCGACCGCCTTGACCTCACCGCTCAGATCCGTGTCGCCGCGCAGAATCCAGAATGCCTGCACCGACATGTCCTTTGTGACCGGAGCCTTTTCGCCGGGCTGTGCAAGCGTACCGTTGAACAGCCAGCCGGCAAAAATCTGGCTGTCCGGAATCGGGAACATGCAGTCGGGAAGCGTCAGCGTTCCCTGATCCGCGATCTGTTCCTGTGCGGTCGCACCGCTCCCGTCATTCGCATCGTAAATGATCGTATGCATTTTTGCCTGTACCCAGCTTGCGCTGATCGTGAGATCGCTGCTGACGGTGATCGAATCGCCCGGACGATACAGTCTGCCGCCGATGATCCAGCCGGCGAAGGAGTAGCCTTCCGGCGTGCTGAATCCGTTTTCCGGCAGGCGATACGGCTCGCCGTCTGCTGCGGTGACGCTCTGCATCGTGCCGGAGCCGCCCGCTGCGTCAAAGGAAATGATCCGGACGATCTTTGTCCAGACTGCCGTTGCGGAGAGGTCGCCGGTGACCTTCAGGGTTTCGCCCGGACGGTAGGTCGCATCGCCGACCTGCCAGCCGATGAAGACCATTCCTCTCGGTGCAGGGAAGCTGCACTGCGGGAAAGTCAGTGTATCGTTGTCGGAGATTGTGAGGGTGCTGGTCGTGCTGCTGTTGCGGTCTGCATAGAATGTAACCGTGTGTACAATGGTCGTCCAGACGGCAGCCGCTGCGGTATCGCCGGTGACAGTGATGCGTTCGCCGGGCTGATAGACCGTTCCGTTGATCTGCCAGCCTGCAAAGTTCTTTCCGGAAGGGGCAGTGAATGTGCAGAGCGGCAGTGTATAGGAGCTGCCGTATGCTGCCTGTGCGCCCTCCATGCTGCCGGAGCCGCCGTTGGCATAGAATGTGATGCTGTGGATGTTCAGCGACCAGACCGCAGTCACGGTCGTATTGCCGCTTACGGTGATGCTGTCACCGGGCTGATATGTTGTGCTGCCGATCTTCCAGCCGGAAAAGGACATGCCGACAGGAGCGGTAAAGGTACTGGCAGGGAGCGTATAGGTGCTGCCGTCTGATACCGTAGCGGATTTCATGCTGCCTGAACCGCCGTTCGCGTCAAAGCTGACGGAATACTGATTTTTCGTCCAGACTGCCGATGCGGTCATATTGCCCGCAACAGTGATGCGCTCGCCGGGCTGATAGACCGTGCTGCCGATCTGCCAGCCGGAAAAGCTGCTGCCGGCAGGTGCGGTGAAGGTGCAGGGCGGAAGCGTCAGCGAGCTGCCTTCCGCAACTGTGACCGGCGCGATGCTGCCGGAGCCGCCGTTCGCGGAGAAGGTGATGACGCGCATGATCTGTGACCAGACTGCCGAGACCGTGGTATCCTCCGTGAAAGTGACACTGTCGCCGGGCTGATAGGTCGTTCTGCCGATCTGCCAGCCGGTAAAGGCGGTGCCGGAGGGCGGTGTAAAGCTGCATTCGGGCAGCGTGACGCCGCTGCCGCGGTTGGCTGTGATGTCAGACATTGTGCCGGAGCCGCCGTTTGCGGAGAATTTGACCGTGCAGGTCTGGACTGCGGGGGTATTGCCGCTGATCGTGATCGTGCCGTCGCTCTGATAATAGGAGAGCGGCTCCTTTGCGGCGTTGAGGAACTGCTGCATTTGCAGTTTCATGGTATAGGTCTTCGGGGCGCTGACGTTTGCGGGAATCTGGAACTCCACGCGCATCAGCTCTGTGGCTTCGGAGGGCGGTGTCACATTCTTTTCGGAGGAAAGCTCAATGGTGACTCTGCCTTCTGCCATTGAGATCTGCGGGGACATATCCGACCAGCTCTTGCCGTAGACGGCGGATTTGACTGCCAGCTCGGTCGGGTATTTCAATGCTACGCGGGCACTGTTGAATTTTTCGTTTGCGAGCATGTAGACCGAATAGGAGACGGTCAGCCCGGCGGTGGGGCTGATCTCAGATGCATCGACGCTCATTTTGGCGGCGATGATATTTGTGACATCGCTGTCGATATCATAATTGGCGGAATTGATCGGCAGAACCGAGTAGGCGGCTGCCTTCTGCACGCTGTGTGCGGGGAGAGAGCCGAGCAGAATCACGCCTGCGGCAAGCCCGCTCAGCAGGCGCTTGAGTTGACGTTTCATTGTCATGAATAACATCCTTTCAGAGCAGTATATTGTGATTGTATCTTTATCTGAATTTCAAATCCCGTAGCTTGAATTCATCATATCACAAACAGCTAATATTGTCAAGCGGTTCATGAATGGATGTGCTCTTTTTGTGCAATGTATGCAAAATCGGCGGGCGGATTCCGTCAGAAAGCCCGCTGTGTTCAGTCTGCTTCCGGCAGGAGAATCTGCGTCAGGGCAAGCACCTGATCCAGATCGAGCTGCTCAAAGCGCACCGTTGCGCCGTGTCCGCATTCCGCGAGCGCTGCCGTGACCTGCTCCTTGCTGAGATCCAGTCCCGCGGAGAGTGCGTTGACTGCTGTCTTCCGGCGCTGCGCAAAGCCCGCCTTGACGACCCGCAGCACCCGTTTCAGCGTTTCGGGTGTGCAGGGCGGTGTGTCATAGGGAAGGATGCGGATGACTGCGGAATCAACCTTCGGCGCGGGGAAGAAGGAATCCCGCGGGACGGCAAAGAGCTGTTCTGCCTGCCCGCGAAGCTGTACGGCTGCCGTGACAGCGCCCGCTGCCCGCGTTCCGAGCCGCGCACAGAGACGGTCTGCGGCTTCCTGCTGCACCATGACCGTGATGCTCTCGAAGCGCACGCCCGATTCCAGCAGATGCATCAGCACGGGCGAGGTGATATAGTAGGGCAGGTTCGCACAGACGGCGACCTTCCGCGTGCCGAACTGCTCCGCGAGGAACTCCGGCAGGCTGACCTTCATGATATCCTGCCAGACAATTTTCACATGCGGGAATTCACCGAGGGTCTCCTTCAGGACGGGGGCGAGGCGCTTGTCCAGCTCGACCGCCGCGACCTGCTCAGACTTCAGGGCAAGCTCCTGCGTCAGTACGCCGAAGCCTGTGCCGATCTCCAGTACGCCGCATTCCGGCGAGGGAATGCCGTACATGGCAATCGCGGGGCAGACCTCCGGATCAATCAGAAAATTCTGCCCCAGCCCTTTTGAAAAGGTGAAGTGATGCCGCTTTGCGAGCGTGCGGATCACGTTCATATCAGTAAGATTCATCATAGCTGTTCACACGGTTCCTTTCCTGTTCCGTATCATACGGATGCGCTGCTGTATGCGGGATCCTGATGATTGCCGGAAAACTGCCGCACTGCCCGCAGGAAATACTTGATATTTGCTGCGAAATGTGCTATACTGTAAAAAAATGACAAAGGAGGCGCTTGCCATGGAGCGCAGAGATAAGACCAATTACTATCTGGATATCGCAGAGGCGGTCTGCGCACGCAGCACCTGTCTCAGACGCAAATTCGGCGCGATCATCGTCAAACATGACGAGATCATTTCGACAGGCTATAACGGCGCCCCGCGCGGCCGGCAGAACTGCAGCGACCTCGACTTCTGCTACCGCGACCGGATGCAGGTGCCGCGGGGTCAGCGCTATGAGCTGTGCCGCAGCGTGCATGCCGAAATGAACGCGATCATTTCCGCGAGCCGCGCAGATCTCATGGGCGCGACGCTCTACCTCGCCTGCCATGACGCCAAGACCAATTCCCTTGACGGTGCGGTCGAGCCGTGTGCGATGTGCAAGCGGCTCATTCTCAATGCCGGCATCGAGAAGGTTGTCATCCGGCAGGACGCCGACCGCTATGACATCATGCAGACTGCCGACTGGATCACAAATGACGATTCTCTTGCGGATGTTCTGCGCTCAGACGGCTACTGATGCCGCATAGCAGACCGCATCCGCTGTGTTCGCGTTTGCCGGCTCCACATTCTCAAAATACAGCAGATAAACCGTTTTCCGTACCTGTATCAGACGGAGAACGGTTTTTCTTACGACACCCCATTCCGCGGTCAGTGTCGGGGAATGCCGCAGAAAGCCGTGCGTGAGCTGCGGTGCAGGACTGCGCGGAAGGATGTGCCGGAAGGCGGATTGCAGGTCGAAAGAAGTGACGCGCTGCAATTTCCGCGAAAAGGGCAGCTCCATGACCGTCAGGCGCAGTCCGCTTTTTTCGCCGGCGAAGCGGTAGATGCCGTACCTCCGGCTGCCCTTCACGGCGCGGAAATCCGCGGGCAGCGAGAGCAGCAGTCTGTCCGAAAAGAGCGAGGCGCGCTGTGGGAGGATTACAAGGCTCAGGGGCTTTGGTACAGAGGAAGGGTGCCCTCGGTGCAGCCATGTCCGCATGCGCCGGAACAATCCTCGCTTCTGCGGTTTTTCTGCTGGCTTTTGCATCGCAGGCACCCCCTTTCGGATGTGTCTCAGCCGACGATCACGGTCACGATGAAGCCTCCGTCGTTGTCGCCGGAGATCTCATACGAGCCGGATTTCGGGACCGGCACCTGTGTCGTGCCGACCCTGCTCGCCGGAAAATAGTAGATCTGATAAGACAGTTCGGTCGTGCTGTATTCCAGCACACCGGTCCCGAAGGCATAGTCCTTTTTGAGCAGCTCAAGGTATTCCTCAAGCGTCAGGTCGTTGTCATACATATAGGCTGCATGGGGCACGCCGACATAGCGGATTGCGGTATAGCCGCCCTTGTAGCCCGTGACATCGGTCTTGCCGTCGGGGTAGCGCAGTGTGAAGCCGTAGCTTGCCATATGCTCAAAGATCCACGCGTAGGGCGAGGTGTTTGTGACATATTCATAGCCGCCGTCATTGCGCTTGACATGGAGCTGGACATCGAGTGCGGTTGAGGATTCGGGATTGCTTTTCTCCTGCCCCTCCTTGAGCCAGCCGTAGTTGAACATGATCTCGGTGTTCGAGGTCGCGTTGTAATAGGCTTTCATAAGCCGGTTGAATTTGGCGAGAGCGGTCTTATTCAGCGCGGTGTGTCCGGGATAGGAGACCTCATAGGTATCGGGCTTGTCCGCGGAGAAATAAACCTGTTCCAGCTCCAGCTCATCCTTGGTCAGCGTGCAGGGGTGGTTCTTGTCCACGAGAATGAGCGAGCCTTTATGGACTGCGTCGTTGGGCATTGAGACTGCCTGATAGTTGTCCGGCAGGATATCGCCGGAAGGCTCGGTGGTCTCCGCTGTGGTCTGGCTTGCGATCTGCACGGACTGTGTCGGGTCTGCGTCGGTAACGACCTGCGGCAGATTGACCATAGATGCCGATGCAGATGCCGATGCTGAAGTCGAGGTCGAGGAGCCGGAAGCGCCTGTGCCGGAGATCCCGGTGCCGGTGCTGTCCGCCTGTGAGGATGCAGCGGGTGCCTTTCCGCCTTCGTCATCGTCTTTCAGGCAGCTGGAAACGCACGAGCCGAACAGGAAGATCAGGATAATCAGCGCGATCACCGCGACTGCCAGTCTGTCCCAGCGGACTCTTCTTCTTCTTGCCATCACATCACCTCCGGAATGAGATACAGCGCGGCAGAAATGCAGATTCCTGCCGGAAAAAGGCACAGTCTCACGTTTTGATGTGAGACTGTGCCGCTTATTACTTGGGTTGCAGTGTAAAAACGGCTGTGTGTGTCATGTTCGGGGTCTTGGCTGTCATGCACACTGCCGTGCGGCGTGCCGCAGTATGATTTTGCAGGCGGGGATCAGACGCCGGGGGTTTCCAGTGCGCTGATCGCAGCAGCCAGCTGGTCGTTGACGGCGGATGCCTCTGCCGGTGCAGCGGGCGCCATGCCCATTTCCGCCATCAGGCGCTCCAGCTCGGAATCGACCTTTGCATTGCGCTCCAGTTCCTCGAAGGTTGCGACCTCCTCAGGCTTGCCGGAGCCGAGAATCTCGCTGAACGCGGCAGCTTCTGCTTCCTTGCGCTCGATCTTCTCCTCCATCTTGGAGAGCTTGTCGAAGCTGGACTTGGTGTCGATGCCGCCGAGAGACTTTGCAAGCTCTCTGGTGGTATCTGCCATCTGCGAACGTGCAATGAGCATTGCCTCGCGGGACTTTGCCTCCTGCATCTTGGACTTCAGCACCTCGACCTGCGAGCGGATTGCTTCGGTCTGGTTGGAGATGGTCTCATACATTTCGCGGTAGTTGGCGACATCCTCGTCTGCCTTGACTTTGGATGCGAGCGCTTTCTTTGCGAGCTCTGCATCGCCTGCTTTCAGGGCAGCCTTCGCACGGGATTCCCAGCTGGCAGAGATTGCACATGCACTGCGGTACTGCTTCTCGACCATGCGCTCGCTGGCAACAGCCTTGCCCAGAGCCTGTGTCGATTTGGTCAGCTCTTTCTGCATGTCAGCGATGATCTGCTTGACCAGTTTTTCCGGATCCTCCGCCTTATCGAGCATGTCGTTGATATTAGCTCTGAGAATATCAGAGATTCTGGAGAAAATACCCATCTGAAGAAACCCTCCTGTTTTTCATATAGTTAAAAGTAATACGCAGCTTGCGGCGCAAAAGCCGATACAGCTCCGGTTACATTATATCAGAAGTTGCGCCGCTTGTCAAGAGGGCGGAAACACAAAGATACCTAAATTATATTTTTTTAAGCTGTACCCCTTGCTTTTTTGCGGTGTATGGGGTATAATATACAGTGTATGATTATGCAAACACGGCGGTGCATCAGCGCCTGCCTGAGACAGGAGGAGTCAACCGTGGAAGATAAGAAACTGATTTCGGTCATCGTACCCTGCTACAACGAGGAGGAGGTCCTCCCGCTGTTCTACAAGGAGATCACGAAGACCACCGTGCAGATGCAGAAAAAATATCCGGAACTGGAATTTGAATACCTGTTTATCGACGACGGCTCGAAAGACCGCACCCTCTCCGCGCTCCGCATCATGGCAAAGCATGATGCCAGAGTGCGCTATGTTTCATTCTCGCGGAATTTCGGCAAGGAATCGGGCATGTACGCCGGACTGAAGGAGTCCAGAGGCGATTACTGCGTCGTCATGGACGCAGACCTTCAGCATCCGCCTGCGTTCCTTCCGCAGATGTACGAAGCTGTAAAGGACGGCAGATTCGACTGTGCAACGACCCGCCGCGTCAGCAGAGAGGGCGAATCAAAGGTCCGCTCGTGGTTCGCACACCGCTTCTACGGCATCATGAACCGCATCTCCCAGACCGAGATCGTGGACGGCGCACAGGACTTCCGCTTCATGACCCGCCAGATGGTCGATGCCGTGCTTTCCATGACGGAGTACAACCGCTTCTCGAAGGGCATCTTCTCGTGGGTCGGCTTCCGTACAAAGTATCTGGAATACAAGAATGTCGAGCGCGCCGCGGGCAAGACCTCCTGGAGCTTCTGGGGTCTGTTCCGGTATTCGATCGAGGGCATGCTCGGCT
>CAMNAY010000030.1 GCA_946531975.1 uncultured Ruminococcus sp.
GTGGTTGTTGTTTCTGTGGTGGTCGGGGTGGTCTCTGTGGTGGTTGTCGTGGTCTCGGTTGTGGTTGTTGTGGTGACTGTCGTGGTCGTAGTTGTGGTTTCGACAGGCGGTTTCTCACCGGTGAACACCGTGCAGGGCTTAGCGGTTGCTTTCCAGCCGTTTGCGCCGTTGATGACGACCTCGCCCCAGTCTCTTGAGAGCGTACCGCCGACATTCTTGCTGCTCATGTCGAGATACTCGACCGGGCTGCCGTTGCCGTACCAGCTCCATGCCATCCAGCCGGTGCCGGTCTCCTGTGCGTAGGACATGATATATGCCTCATCGACATCGCCGTCGGAATGCTTGTAGCCGAATTCGCCGATCACAAGGCAAAGACCGCGGGTCTTCATGCTGTCCATGATATTCTTGATCATGGACTGTGTACCGCCTGCGTAGCCGTACATATGGACGGAGAACATCACATTGTGCTCCGGATCTGCCGCGAGAACGGCAGCACCGCCGTTGATGACGGTCGTAGCGGTCTGTCCCCAGCCGCCTGCATCGCACATGATGCAGTGTGTCAGACCGGCATTGCGGATGACCTTCACCGCGTCAATGTAAGCGCTCTGCCATGCGGAATCGTTTGCGCTGCCCTGCCACTCGTTCGCGATATTGATGATGACAGTGTCCTCATGGCCTTTGAGTGCGCCGGAGACATCGTTTGCGAAATACTTTGCCGCAGTCAGCAGCGAATTGGCGTCATTCTCACCGGTCGCATCATGAACCTCGAACACTGCGACCAGCTTGTACTTTTCGCAGAGGGAAATGAGGTTTGCGATCTCGCCGTTGGTATTCTTGGTATACTTCACGCCGTCGCCCAGAACAATGCGGACGACATTTGCGCCGTAGCCAGCGATTTCCTTCAGGGTTGCTTCGGTGTTGCCCTCCCAGCTGAACCATGTGTAGGCGTAGTTGGTGCCGCGCATGATGAACGGATTCCGGTTGGCGTCGCGCAGCACGGAGCCGTCCACATAGAAGCCGTCCTTTGCCTCGACCTGTGCGGCGCTGCTGCCGCCGAGCTTCAGATCGGAGATCGTGACGGAGCCGCTGACGGTTGTGCCCTCGGTGACCGGCATCACCATCATATTGATGCGGTGAACCTGAAACAGATCTGCGAGAGCGGAGACTGTGCCGTCGAATGCCCACTCCTCGGATTTGAGGTAATAGGTCAGATCCACGGAAGTGCCTGCGCCGACCTTTGCGTCGTTCGTGGTCTGATACCAGTTCCAGTCAGCGCCGGTGCCGAGTGCCAGTGCGAAGCTGACCTCGGATGCGCTGTCATTCTTCAGCGTAAAGGAAAGCTGCGTGTAGTCGGACCAGTCCCAGCCGGTGCCGTCCTGCGCACAGAAGCCTGCGACATTGTCGCCGGTGTCTGCGTTGGTGAATTTGACGGTTGTAGCGCCGCCGCTGTTTGTGACGGAGTCGGTGCCCATGTGGTAGCCCTCCGTCTTTTCCCACGCATATCCGCCTGCGCCGTCAGCGGCGGAAGCAGAGATGCCGGAGAGACAGGTCAGAGAGCCTGCCGCGAGTGCCAGCGCGGTGAGCGCGGCAGAAAACTTGTGCAGTTTCATTGGTAAAATCCCCCTTCAAATGACTGCATGTTCGGATGCCGCTGCAACGGTACATTTTGCTGCGGCTTACAGTTTTATTATACCTGTTCTTTTCCCTGCTGTCAAACAGTTTTTGACAATTTCGACGAAAAAGAGACAGCCATTTGAGTGGGTAAAGTTACTATCAGCAAATGCGCCAAACCGAAAGCGCTGATTTCGCGTTTCATTCGCAAATATTGCCGCAACAGAGTGCCAAAAAGCGCAATATTCTGCATAAAATCGGAAGTTGTATTGTTCGATTCGCACAAAGTCACACGGTTTCCGATGCCGGCACCTTGTTCTGTTCGAGCCATGCATTCAGGTACGCAGGCATGGTCATGCCCTTTGCCTCGCAGTCCGCGACCAGCTTTCTGCGCATTGCCAAAGCCTGTTTTGTGAATTTCCGGTAGAAGCGCATGACAAAGAATTCAAACGTGCTCAGCACAGCGCCGAAAATCAGCGTATCGGTCAGCCCTGCCTTTTCGACAAAGGCATTGCGGTACATCATGACAAGGATGACGCCGAGGCATACCGCGTTCAGAATGATGTCGCCGATTTTTTCATGTTTCTCATTGACACGGACCTTCTCGATGAAGTTCTCCTCTGTGACCTTGCCCTTTTTCGAGAGTTGGTGATACTGCTTCACCCAGCTTTCGATGATGATGCGCTCGTAGTTCTTGTCGTCCAGTTCGCGGTAATAGCTGTCCTTCGAGAGCTGCCTGCGGGTGTTGCGGATTGTGCCGTATCTGCGGTAGCGCACAATGCTGCGGACGGTGAAATAGCCCGCGATATACACGGCGGCAAGCAGCAGGGCGATCCAGAGCGGGATGCGCAGCTTCAGATCCGGAAACAGCGCGATTCCTGCAATGATCCAGACCGCAAGGCTGCCTGTGATGATCCAAGCCCATGCATCGGTCGTGATCTTCTTGTTCTTCATCGCGACCGGACGCAGCAGGCTGACGATCAGATTGAATACGAGACCGATCGCACAGCCGACGACGAATCCGCCTGCCTGAACGCGGTGCGAGAAGAAGTCTCCGAACGGATGCTCCATGCTGCCGAGCTGCAACAGCATGGAGATCAGAACGATCCATGCGATGGTGTAAAGCGTATGCAGGAATGAGAGCAGCCGCTCGCGGATGCCGTAATCGGAAAAGAAATTCCGGCAGAAGCGTGCGGGATCATCGCCGACGAGCTGCCGGACGGGCTTGCCGTTGGTCTGCGCCGTCAGCAGCAGGTCGAACAGTTCGGTCATTTTCTCCTCGGTGAAATCCGATGAAAAGCTGCTGGTGAAGATGTATTTGACCGCTTCGCCGTACGCGGCACGGTATTCGCCAGTGAGCTGTTTTTCGAGCAGTGTGTAGTCAATCATGTTGTGTTCCTCCTTGTCCGTATAAGATCTTCTCTGCGCTTTCTGCGATCAGACGGTATCTGCTGCGGAATTCTTCCAGACCGGTGATGCCGGCTTCCGTCGCGGAGTAATACTTCCGGATCGGACCCAGCGGCGATTTGGCGCGGCGGCAGACGATCAGACCGTTCTTTTCGAGCCGCGTGAGGAGCGGATAGAGCGTCCCTTCGCCGGTGTCCTCGAAGCCCGCCTCCTCCAGCACGCTGAGAATCTCATAGCCGTAGGTCTCGCCGCGGGCGATGATGCTCAGCACGCAGCCCTCCAGAATTCCTTTCATCAGCTGTGAATTATCCATCGCCTTCCCTCCTTCTGCTACTTTGCGATGCCGAGTAGCTTGGCTGTATCATACCACAACTACTTTGCATTGTCAAGTAGCTTTTGCGCTTTTTGTGAAATATGCTTGAATCTGAACCCGAAATATGCTATAATGTTTGTAAATACCCGATACAGAAACCCGCCGTATCAAACCGAACCGCAGAGAGGAATCAACCATGGAACAGAAAACAGCACTCATTGTCATTGATATGCAGAACGACTACCTCTGGGAGAAACGGAAAGCAAAGTTTTCGTATCCGACGCAGGAGCTGGTCGGTGCGGTCAACCGCGCCGTTGCAGACTACCGGAAGCAGGGCAGCGATATCATCTATATCGCGCAGATGTTCCCGAATCTGATCACGAACAAATGGCTGATCGGCTTTTCAATCAAGGGGACACCGGGCGCGGAACTGTATCCGGCGCTGGATGTGGTCTCAGACCTGTACTTTGAGAAGAATCTGCCCGATACCTACACCGCCAAAGCCTTCCGTGCGTTCATGGAGAAGCAGGGCTACACGGAGGTTGTGCTGTGCGGTCTGGATGAATGCGGCTGTGTCGGCGCGACGGCAAAGGGCGCCGCAAAGACCGGTGTCCGGGTCGTGATGCTCGAAAACTGCATCGGCAGGCGGTACTCTGCACAGAAGGTGCAGAAAATGCGGGAAAGCCTGAAGGCACTGGGTGTTCAGTACCGGACACTTCCCTGAACCGGACGGATAAGAGAGGAGAACAGCATTATGCTGCATATGATCATCGGCGGCGCAGGCTGCGGAAAATCAACCATGCTGATCGGAAAGATCCGCGAGACGGCTGCGGCAGGCGGCGACGTGCGGACCTTTGTGCCGGAGCAGTTTGCCTTTACCTATGACCGGAAGCTGTATGACGCCATGGGTGCGGCGGAATTCAACAGGATCCGCACGGGCAGCTTCCGTGCGCTGACCGCAGAGCTGCTGGAGCAGTTTGCCGAGCAGCCGCGGGATGCCGCGGACGATGTCGTGAAGACGGTCGTGCTGCACCGCCTGCTGCATCAGCTTGCCGATGCTCATGCCCTGCGCTTCTACGGGCGCCATGCGGAAAAGCCTTCGTTCCTTTCCGTGATGAATGCACAGCTCACGGAGCTGATGCAATCCGGAAGCACACCGGAGCAGCTTCTGGATGCCTCTGCCGGAACAGAGGGCATCCTCTCGGAAAAGCTGTACGATATTGCGCGCATCTATGCGGGATATCTCGATGAGCTGGAACGGCGCGGGCTGCGCGATGTCCTCTGTGACCCGATGAATGCGGCTGCTGCTGCGGATGCCTCAGGCTGTCTGCGCGGCACGCATATTTTCCTCGATGAATACGAATCCTTCACGGGCGATCAGTTCGCGATGCTTCAGGTGATGCTGCGCGATGCAAAGGAGGTCTGGATCGCACTGCGCACCGATGACCCCGATGCGCCCGATTATACCCGCTTTGACGCCGTCAATCAGACGGCAAGGCGGCTCAGACAGCTCGCAAAGGAGCAGAATACGGAAACCGATATTATTCTCTGTGCAGAGCAGCACCGCTTTCACGATCCCTCGCTCGCACACCTGAGCCGGTATCTGTTCACCGCGCAGATGCCTGCTTACCCCGCAAAGCCCGCCGTGACAATCACCGAGGCGCGGGATATCACGCTGGAGGCGGAGTATACCGCCGCACAGATCCGGAAGCTGCTGCGGGAGGGAATGCGCTGCCGCGATATCATGGTCGTGATGCACGATCCGGAACGCTACGGTTTTCTGCTCGAAGCTGCGTTTCAGCGCTATGAGATCCCGTATTTCATGGATCTGCGGCGCTCGGTGCTGTATACGGCGGTGATGAAGCTGCCGCTGTGCCTGCTCTCGCTGATGCAGCGCACGACAACCGATCAGATTTTGCTTCTGCTGAAAACCCAGCTCAGCCCGCTGCATCCCGCAGAGGCGGCAATGCTCGAAAACTATGCCTATATCTGGAATATCGAGGGGACACAGTGGGAGCATACCTTCGCAAAGGAGACCGACCCGGACGCGAAGCTGGAGGAGATCCGGATGAAGCTGATGCCTGCAATTCTGCGGATGCGGAAGGCGGCGAAGCAGACGCATGTCACCGGCGCGGCGCTCTGTGCGGCACTGTACCGCTGCATGGAAGAAACCGGCGTGCCGATGCGGATCGGCGGACTGGCATCCCGTATGAATGAGCAGGGCGATGTCGAGGGCGGCAGAGCGCTCCGGAGACTCTGGAACCGCTTTACCGAGCTGCTGGATGCGCTGCATGATGCGCTGGGGGATGCCCCTGTGACCCCGCAGCAGCTCACCGACCTGATGACCGCAGTTCTGCGCACCAATCAGATTCCCGTTCCGCCGCAGACGCTCGATGCCGTGACCGTTCAGAGCGCGGCGGCTGCCCGCTATGACGAGCCAAAAGCCGTATTTGTGCTGGGCGTCAATGACGGGCAGTTCCCTGCGGATATTCAGGAGGGCGGATTCTTCACGGAGCAGGAGCGTGCGCTGCTGAATGCGCAGGGTGTCTCGCTCTCGCGCTCGGTGCGCGACCTCTGCGCCGATGAGCGGCTGATCGTCTACAAAACGATTTCGGCGGCTTCGGAGCGGCTCTGGCTCAGCTATCCGCTGGCAGGCGAGGACGGCAGAAAATGCGTGCCGTCTGCACTGCTGGGCGATGTGATCACCCTGCTGCCGGGCGTGCAGTTCGACTACGCCGACCGTATGGGCACTGCATTCTATGTCTCGACCAGAGCTGCCGCATATTACAGCTTTGTGCAGGATTATACCGTTACGCCGAAAGAGCGCGCATCCGTGCGGGCAATGCTGGAGGAGATTCCGGAGGAGTCTGAGCGGCTTTCGCGTCTGCGCCGGACTGCCGATCCCGACCGGCTCAATGTCCATGACAAAGCACTGCTGCGGAAGCTCACCGGCGACAGCATGACTGTCTCTGCAACGCAGATCGAGAACACGGTGAAATGTCCGTTCATGGGCTTCTGTGCGAATAATCTCCGGCTGCTGCCGCGGAGAAAGCAGGATCTGAATGCGATGTCCGCCGGCAATCTCGTGCATGACTGCATGGAGCGGCTGTTCCGCGAGCATCCCGGCAGGGAGGATTTTCTTTCGATGACACCCGCGGACCTCAAAGCGCATGCGGAACGCTGTGCGGCAGATTTCCTGCGCGATCAGCTCGGCGGCAGCAACGGCAGACCCGCCCGCTTTTTGCAGCAGTATGCCCGCATGACCGGAAGAATGACTGCGCTGCTGCTCCATACGCAGGAGGAGATGCGGCAGTCGCAGTTTACGCCGGATGCCTGCGAGCTGGTCATCGGCAAGGTCGGGGAGGAGACCGGTACGGCGCCCTTCCGCCTGACGCTCCCCGACGGTATGATGCTGTACCTCAACGGCAAAATCGACCGCGTAGACCTCACAGAGCAGGACGGCAGACGCTATCTGCGCATCGTAGACTACAAGACCGGCGCCAAGGAATTCTTCCTCGGCGATATCTATTACGGACTGAATCTGCAAATGCTGCTGTATCTCTTTGCGCTGCTTGACGATGCGGCGTATTATCCCGATGCGGAGCCTGCCGGTGTGCTGTATATGCCCGCAGGCAGCCCGAAAAGCAGAGACCGCAGCGACACAGAGCCGGTCGCGGACTATGTCAGCCGGTACTTCCGCATGAGCGGAACGGTGCTGTATGACCGCGGCATTCTCTCGAAAATGGAGCAGGAGATCGCGGGTGTGTACATCCCCGTGCAGCTCGCAGACGGCGACGCGGGCGGCGAGGCACTCAAGCTGACCGCCGATTCTCAGGTATTTACCCCGGAGCAGCTCACAAGACTGCGTGCCTATGTCGAGGGCATCGTGCGGGATACCGCGGCGCTGATTGCGGCGGGCGAGACCGCACCGCATCCCATGAAAAAGAAACAGACGGCAAGCCGCTTCTATGCGGATGCCTGTGCATACTGCGACTACCGCACACTCTGCGGCGTCACCGAAAATGACACGGATCGGATGCGCATTCCGGTCACGGACAAGGAGGCTGCGGCAGCGATGCAGAAGATCATGAACGGAGAAACGGAGGCAGAGACCGATGAGCAGATGGACACCGGAACAGCAGGCGGCGATTGAGGCGAGAGGCGCCTCCGTCGTTGTCAGCGCGGCGGCAGGCAGCGGCAAGACCTCGGTACTGGTTGAGCGGCTGATCCGGCTGCTCTCCGACCGGGAGCATCCGTGCCCTGCCGAGCGCATGATCGTCGTGACCTTCACCCGCGATGCGGCGGGGGAGGTGCGTACCCGACTGAACCGCGTGCTGACAACCTATGTGCTGGAAAACCCCGATGACCCGTGGCTGCGGCGGCAGCAGACCATGCTGCAAAGCGCGAAGATCTCGACAATCCACAGCTTTTGCTTTGACCTGCTGCGGGAACAGTTCGCGGCGCTGAATCTCTCGGCGGATTTCCGCATCATGGACACCGCGGAGGAGAATACGCTGCGCAGTGCGGCGGCTGCGGCAGTGCTGGAACGCTTCAGTGCGCAGGCGGAGCAGGATGATGCCGCGAAAGCGCGTCAGAAGCTGCTGTTCGATGCCTTCTGCACGCAGGACGACACCCCGATTGAACGCATTTTGCTCGCCCTGAACCGCATTGCGGAGGAGACTCCGTTCGGGGAGACGCTGCTCGGTGACGCGGCAGCACTCTATGAGAGCGGCGAGATGCAGAAACGGACGGCTGCGGCAATTCGTGCGGAGCTGGACACGGTCTGCATGTACTATGACAAGGCGGTGGAGCTGGCACGTCCGCTCGATGCCGGAAAGAACTTCGAGGTCATCTGTCTCGAAGCGGCAGAAGCCGGAAAACTGCGCAGCGTGCTGGAGGAGGACGGCTTTGTGCGGCTCAGCGAGATGATCGCTGCAAAGCCCGAAGGCAGACTTTCCCGCGCAGGCAAAAACGTCGATGCCGGACAGTGGGCGGCGGTCAAGGCACTGCGCGACAAGGGCAAGGCACTGCGGGATGAGCTGCGGAAGAAGTGGTCGGCGCCGCTGCGGTTTGCGTCGTCCGATTTCACAAGACACGGCGCAATTCTGCGCGCACTGGCAGAGCTTTCGGCGGCGTTTTCCGAGGAGCTTTCCGCACAGAAGCTTGCACGGAATGCCGTCAGCTTCGGGGACGCGATGCGCATGACGCTCTCGCTGCTTGCAGAGCGCGATGCAGACGGCTGTATTCACAAGACCCCGCTTGCAGAGCAGCTCTCGCAGCAGTATGAATACATCATGATCGACGAATTTCAGGATGCGGACAACCAGCAGGATCTCATCTTCCGGATGCTCTCCCGCGGGGGCGATGCCGAACACTACGGCAGCAATCTGTTCGTCGTCGGTGACAGCAAGCAGTGCATCTACCGTTTCCGGAATGCGAACCCCAACAACTTCTCCCGTGCGATGCGCGAGGGTGCGCCGTTCCGTACCCCGATGCTCACGGAGAACACCTGCATCCGCCTGAACCGGAACTTCCGGAGCGCGCAGGAGGTCGTCGATTTCGTCAATCTGATCTTCTCGCAGCTCATGACACAGCAGGTCGGTGAGATCGACTACGACAGCACACAGGCGCTCGTGCGCGGCGCGGAGTACCCCGATGCGGACAGACCCGTCGAGATCCTGCTGCTCGAAAACGGAAAGGACTGCCCCGCCGATGAACCGGCGGCGGTCGCGGACTGCGTCGCAAAGCACCTCTCTGCGCAGACGCCTGTGCGGGCGGCAGACGGCTCACTGCGCCCCTGTGCCCCGCAGGATTTCCTCCTGCTGCTGCGCAATAAGACGCATATGCAGGAGTATGCTGCGGCACTGACAGCCCGCGGCATTCCCGTCAGCCGGACAGAACAGAGCAGCTACCTGAACTCGCCGGAGATCATGCTCCTGCTGGACATCCTCCGTGCGGTTGATAATCCGCTGCTCGATATCCCTGCGGCGGCGGCAATGCTCTCGCCGATGATCGGCTTTACGCTCGATGAGCTGACTGCCGTGCGGATCTATGACCGGAAGTGCAGCCTGTATCAGTCGATGCAGAAGATGCTGGGCGATGCAGCAGAGGGAAAGGCACAGACCGATGCCGGGCTGCTGGAAAAATGCAGGAGCTTTATTGAGTTTCTGGAATCCATGCGGCTGTGCTCGGCAATGGACACCCCGGAGCAGCTGATCCGGCGCGTGTATCAGCAGACCGATTTTCTCGGCATGATGCAGATGACGGAGGGCGGCGAGCAGAAGAAGGCGAATCTCCGCGCACTGATCGCTCATGCAAAGAACTTCGAGCAGAGCAGCGGCGGGGGACTTTCCGCGTTCCTGCGCTATGTTGATACGCTGCTGACACGGGGCGATGACCTCGAAGGCGGCGGGGTACCGGCCGGCACCGAGCATACCGTACAGCTCAAAACAATCCATGCCTCAAAAGGTCTCGAAGCGCCGTTTGTGATTCTCGCACGCGCAGACAGCGCCTTCTCGACGCAGGATGCACGCGAGGTGTTTCAGTATCATTCCGAGCTGGGGCTGGGCTTCCGGCTGCATGATCCGGAGCAGCTCAGTGCGGGCGTGACGCTGCCGTTTCTCGCGGTGCTTCAGCGGAACAATGCCGAAATGGTCAGCGAGGAGCTGCGGCTGCTCTATGTTGCGCTGACCCGTGCGAAGGAGCGGCTGATCCTGCCGGTTACGCACACAGCCAAATACGGCGAAAAGCTCAGAGCCTTTGCCGCTGAGCAGGATGCCTTCGGCGGGCAGTCCGACAGTCTGACGGCGTCGCTGAGCAATATGCGCGACTGGATGATGTGTGCGCTGATCCGCAATCCGGCGTGTGAGATGCTGCGGCGGGAATTTGATCTGAGCTGCGGCAGTGACGAAAAGCAGCCGATGATCTCCGTGCGCTTTGACCGGATTGAATCCGAAGCGGCGGGCGATGCACAGGCTGCGGAGGAATGCGGCACGGAGACAGATGCAGCAGACCCGAATCTGACGGAGCTGCTGAAGGAGCAGTGCGCATGGAAATATGAGAGCAGGGAGGCGCATCTGACCGCGAAATACGGTGTATCGGAGCTGGCGAAATCGGAGGATTTCTCTGCGCCGCTTCGCAGACCGCAGTTTGTGCGGGAAAAGCACGGGCTTTCGGGTGCAGAGCGCGGAACGGCGGTTCACACCTTCTTGCAGTATGCAGATTTTGCGGCTGCTGCTGATGATGTACACGCGGAGATTGCGCGGCTTGAACTGCGCGGCAGGCTGACGGCGAAGCAGGCGGATGCGGTATCCCGCAGCGGGATTGAGGCGTTCTTCCGGACGGAGCTGTATGCGCGGGTCTGCGCGGCGAAGCGGGTCTGGCGGGAAAAGAAGTTTACGGTCCGGCTGAGTGATCTGGAGCTGAGCGGGCAGCTTGGCAGTGATTATGCGGGGACGGAAGGAATGCTGATCGGCATTATGGATCTGGTATTTGAGGAAGAAGACGGGATTGTGCTGGTCGATTACAAGACGGATCGGGTGACAAAGGCGGAGGATTTGCTGGAGCATTACACGGAGCAGATCCGGCTGTACGCGCAGGCGCTGAAGCTGCTGATGCAGAAGCCGGTGAAGGCGTGCTATTTGTATTCGCTGGCATTAAACGCGCAGTGCGCGGTGGCGATTAACTAAAGGCGGCGCGGAGCCGATTAACTAAAGGCGGCACAGTTTCGCTGCTCAAAAGAAGTCTCTTAGCTGCCGCTGATCGCGGCAGGGGATAGCATTCTCACCTAGAGCTGATTGAGCGCAAAATAAAAGTTTTGGTTGAGCTTATGATACGCGGAGCCTAG
>CAMNAY010000031.1 GCA_946531975.1 uncultured Ruminococcus sp.
TCATCGCTTATGAGCCGGTCTGGGCAATCGGTACCGGTCTGACCGCTACGCCGGATCAGGCTGAGGAGGTCTGCGGCTTCATCCGCGCAACCATCGCAAAGCTGTACAATCAGGCTGCTGCTGACGCTGTCACCATTCAGTACGGCGGCTCCATGAACGCCAAGAATGCGGCAGAGCTGCTCGCAAAGCCGAACATCGACGGCGGTCTCATCGGCGGCGCTTCCCTGAAGGCTGCTGACTTCAACGTCATCGTTCAGGCTGCCATCGAAGGCTGATCGCTCTGATTCGCCCCGATGCCCGCGCCCTTCTGCTCCGGCAGAAGGGCAGCAGGCTGCTTTCGGAGGTTCATTATGCTGAACATCGCAAAAACAACGAAGTACATGACGGTCCTCGGTCTCACGCTTCAGACGGTCCATACGGCGCTGGTGATCCTTGCACATTGCTTTCCCAAGCCTGTTCTGAAGCTTGCCGGCGCTTCAGAAGAACTGATCAGCAAGGCATTCGTCGTCTCTCATCCGACGCTCTACGCTGTGCCGCTGATCCATCTGGGGTTAATTTTTGTGCTGTTTCTGCTGATGAAAAAAGAGTGTGAACAGCCGACATCCGCTTCCGGCGTGCTCTTTGTGGCATCGCTGCTCATGCCGACGATCATATTCCTGACCTCGTTCCTGACACAGTCAGCGATCAACACCGTGATCTCGAAACATCTGGGTGTCGAAGCACTTGCAGCTTATTCGATGCTGCGCAGCACAATCGCCTATTTCAATGTGATCACCGGACCTGTCGTCCCGCTGTTCGCCGCTGCCGCCGGCATGAACTGGTTCCGCTGGAAGCAGAGCGTGCAAGCCTGACCTCAGCCGATACCATGATCTTTCGTTCAGGCTTATCTCATATTCTGAACACCGGAGCCGGTTTCTGTGATTTCAGCCCCGGTTTTTCATTTCAATCCAACTTAACAGGAAGCAGGGATGCAATTTGAATGCGCCAGCCGACCGAAACGTCCCGAAAACTGCACCGGGAACAGGCAAGTATTTGTCACAATTCCGGAAGCGATCGCCGCTCCAACTGGCGGCGGTGATTGCAGGTGCTGCACTCGGCGCAGCAGCATTGAGCTGGTTTGCAATGCTGAATGCTGCATTTTCGATCATTCAGACAGTTCTGATCGGCAGCACCGTATTCGCCGGAATCATTGTCTTTTATTTACCTGTGATGCCGCCGAAACACTCAGTCCTTTGGTTTCATGAATATCTGTCGATGATTCTGTATGCGGTCAGCCTTGTTACAGGATCTGTTCTGCTTCTGGTAAAGCTTGCAGATATGGACTCCGGTCATTTTCAGCTGACAGAACGGCAGGGCTGCCTGGCACTATGTACACTCTGGATTGCCGGGACTGTGCTCTGGTCTTTCTGGCTGCAATGGGTTCACCGCGCCGGAAGCAGAACCGATCTGCACAGCCCAAAGCCTTCCGCAGTCTCCCGTTTGCTGCTGTTTCTTTCTCCGCATATTTATTGCAGGAGAGAGAAATCAAAAAAGCAGTTTTATTTCGCAGGGATCTTCTGCACGCTGCTGTTTATGCTCGGACTGCTCCTCATTGCTGTCACCAGTTATATCCGGCTGCATTTCCCGGATATGGACTGGGGTACAGTTTGGTTTACGATCCGCTTTGCCAACGCTGCAAAGGATACAGTCGTACTGAAGGAATTCTTTCGCAAAGGCAGCCTGATGCTTCTGGTCTCTGTTCTGATCGGCATCTTCTATTACCTGCGCAGAAATGAACGCGGAAAAACGCAGACGCTGTCCAGCCCGGACGGCTCTGCCGAACTGAATATCACAGTCACAAAAATACAGATGTTCAGCGGGATCTGGCTCCCCAGTCTGCTTTTGCTGATCGGCGCGGCACTGTTCGCTTGTTTTTCTCTGAAGGTCTGGGACTACCTCTACCGGCAGACACATAAAACACAGCTCTATGAAATGTATTTCGCAGATCCGAATACGGTCGGCATTACATTTCCGGAGGAAAAGCGAAACCTCGTCTATATCTATCTCGAATCCTACGAAAACACCTTTTCTTCACAGGAAAACGGCGGAGATCAGTCGGAGGATTATATGCCGGAACTTGCTGCGCTCGCTTCTGAGAACATAAACTTCTCCAACACAGAAAAGCTTGGCGGAGCCTCGGTCTTTTTCTCCGATATCTCTTTCACGATGGGTTCTACGATCGCGCAAACCTCCGGCATTGCGCTGAACAGCACAATCATCACCGCTAATGAAGCCATGTCATCCAGCGTTCTGCCCAAATCAACAACATTGGAAGATCTGCTGCATGAACAAGGGTACCGGCAGGTCTTTATGCAGGGATCCGATGCGGAGTTTGCCAGCTATAACACTTATGTCGGACGATATGACAACAGTCAGATCTGCGATTATAATTATGCTGTGTCGCACGGGATGATCCCTGACGGCTACAAGGAAATGTGGGGCTTTGAAGATTCCAAGCTATTCTCCTTCGCGAAAGATAAACTGACAGAACTGGCTGCAGGCGATGAGCCGTTCTGCCTGACAATGTACACGATGGATACGCATTCCCGTGAATACGGCTACCGCTGTGAGCTGTGCGATCCTGCGATTAGCGACGACTATATGGCGGCAGTGCGCTGCTCCAGCAAGCAAGTCTCCGCTTTTGTTGAATGGATCGAAGCGCAGCCGTTTTATGAAAACACAGTCATTATTCTGGTCGGCGATCATCTGGTCAGCGCTGAAATTCCCGGTTATATCGGCGGAAATGCCAATGACGGATATACCAGAACAACATATAATTGTATCATTCATGCCGCAAAGGAACCGGAACAGGAAAAAAACAGAGCCTTTTCCTCTCTTGATATGTTCCCGACAACCTTGTCTGCACTCGGTGCAGATATCGAAGGCGGCAGACTCGGACTGGGCACAGATCTGTTTTCCGGACAGCCGACACTCTGTGAGGAGCTCGGTACACAGTATTTCCTCAGTCAGATTCAGCTGAGATCCGATTATTACTTTGTGATGTTTTAAATCAAAACCAATTTGAATAAGGAGAAATGTAACTATGAGCAAAGCACCTGTTGCACTGCTGATCATGGACGGCTTCGGTATCAATCCGAGCGACTACGGCAACGCGATCAAGGCAGCAAAAACACCCAATCTCGACCGCTACTTCGCTACCTGCCCCAACACCATTATCGGTGCCTCCGGTCTCGATGTCGGTCTGCCGGACGGTCAGATGGGCAACTCTGAGGTCGGTCACACCAACATGGGCGCCGGCAGAATCGTCTACCAGCAGCTCGTCAAGATCACCAAGTCCATTCAGGACGGCGATTTCTTTGAGAATCCCGCGCTGAAGGCTGCTATGCAGAATGCAAAGGATAAGGGCTCTGCACTGCACCTCATGGGTCTGCTCTCGCCCGGCGGCGTTCACAGCCACATGACCCATATGTACGGCCTTGTGGAAATGGCAAAGCGCTTCGGGCTCGAAAAGGTCTATATTCATGCATTTCTCGACGGCAGAGATGTGCCGCCTTCCTCCGCAGCGGAGTACATGGAGGAGGCACTCGCAGAGCTGAACCGGATCGGTCTGGGCAAGATCGGCGTGATCTCCGGCAGATTCTATGCAATGGACAGAGACAATGCATGGGACCGCGTTGAGAAGGCATATGATGCACTGGTGCTCGGCGAAGGCGTGCAGGAGGACGATCCGGTTCAGGCGATCAAAAATTCCTATGCGAACGGCGTGACCGACGAATTCATGCTTCCGGCAGTTGTCGCGAAGGATGCGAAGATCGCAGAGGGCGACAGCGTGATCTTCTTCAACTTCCGCCCCGACCGCGCAAGACAGATTACCAGAGCATTTGTCGATCCGGAATTCAAGGGCTTCGAGCGGAAGAAGGGATACTTCCCGGTGCATTTCGTCTGCATGGCACAGTATGATGCGACCATGCCGAATGTCTCCGTCGCATTCCCGCCGGAGGAGCTGACCATGACGCTCGGCGAGGTTCTGGCAAAGGCCGGCAAGACGCAGCTCCGTATCGCGGAAACACAGAAATATGCGCACGTTACATTCTTCTTCAACGGCGGCGAGGAAAAGCAGTTCGAGGGTGAGGAGCGCATCCTTATCAAGTCGCCGGATGTTGAGACCTTCGATATGAAGCCGGAAATGAGCGCCTACGAGGTCACGGAGGCTGTGCTGAAGGAGATCGCTGCGGATAAATTCGATGCGATCATCCTCAACTATGCAAACTGCGACATGGTCGGCCACACCGGTGTCTTTGATGCGGCTGTGCAGGCGGTCGAGGCGGTTGATGACTGCATCGGTCAGGTGACGGAGGCGATCCTCGCAAAGGGCGGCAAGGCGATCATCACCGCTGACCACGGCAATGCGGACAAGATGATGGAGGACGACGGCTCGCCCTTCACCGCACACACCACGAATCCGGTTCCGGCGATTGTTGTCGGAACAGACTACAAGAAGCTCAGAGAAGGCGGCGTTCTCGCGGACCTCGCACCGACCATGCTTCAGCTCATGGGGCTGCCCCAGCCGAAGGAAATGACCGGAAAGACGCTCATTGTCGAGTAATTGATACAGAAAAAGAGGAGTGCATCCTGCGGTGCATTCCTCTTTTTTGTTTTCGATCCTTCCTTATTACCCTCCCTCTCTATGCTTCGCCCCGCAGGAACAGAACCCGAACGACACAAAAACAGCCCGCACCGATTGGTTACGGTGCGGGCGCAGTATTCGGAATCAGCAACATCAGAAATGCTTTTTGAAGGAGTCGTTTCATGTGAGAATCTCCTTTCTGTAATCAAATTACTCGTGAGAATAGATCGCTCCGTTCAAATCTTTCGCGCTCAGGCTGCTGCCGAAATTCGCGAAGAAATCTTTCAGCTCCTCGTCAGTATAACCGGCAAGCCTATTCACGCTGTACATAAGGATTGCCTGCCCATCTGTGAGGTAAAGACAACCTTCTTCTTCCAGCCCCAGCACATGGCTTCGTGCGACCTGCTCTTCAGTCAGTTTGATCGGCTTTCCAACCAATGCAGTCACATATGCTTGAGCCACAAGCTGTGCATCCGTCACGGTGACCTCGCCGTCTTCGTCAATATCACCGAGCATGTATTCCTTTGCCGGTTCCTCCTCCGCGAAGACCGGCGCAGTGAGTGCCCCGCAGCAAAGCACCGCGGCACTCAGAACTGCAATCATCTTTTTCATAATAAACACCCTCCTTTTGTGGCTGCGGGCAGAAAGGGCTGCCCTGTTCCCGTGCGCAGGATCCCGTGCGCTCCTGCTCCTGATTATAATATAGCACACTTCAAACGGAAAGTCAATGCACACCTTATACAAATATTCACATTTTCTTTTATATAATTATCCCAAAACGGAACCGCTCCAAATTAGACTTTTTCGCCCGCTCCCCATTGAAATTTTCCGCATGATATGTTATAATAGTTTGAAGAATGCCCGAACGGGGATTCTCGATACAACACACACAGGAGGCAAGACATATGTGTGGAATAGTCGGTTTTACCAATCCAAGCAGCATCAGCGATGCACAGACCGTTCTGAACACGATGATGGACCGCATCCGTCACCGCGGACCGGACGCCGGCGGCAGCTATCTCAACGGCGAGATTGCTCTGGGTCACCGCCGTCTGTCTATCATTGATGTCACCGATCAGGGCAATCAGCCCATTTTTAACGAAGACCGATCAATGGCGCTCGTCTTCAACGGAGAAATCTACAACTACCGGGAAATCCGGGAGGCACTTCTGAAGGCAGGGCACAGCTTCCGCACACAAACCGATTCCGAGGTGCTGATTCACGGCTATGAGGAATACGGCACTGCCCTCCTTGATAAGCTGCGCGGCATGTTCTCTTTCGTCATCTGGGATGACAAAAAAAAGCAGCTCTTCGGCGCGCGCGATTTCTTCGGCATCAAGCCGCTGTACTATGCGCAGATGAACGGGTCGTTCCTGTTCGGCAGCGAGATCAAAGCCTTCCTCGATCACCCGCTTTTCGAGAAGCAGCTCAATACCGACGCGCTGGAGCAGTACCTCACATTTCAGTATTCCCCGACGGAGGAGACCTTCTTCCGGAATGTCAAAAAGCTCCCCGCTGCCCACTATTTTATCTGGGAGAACGGCAAGCTGGATGTTCAGCGCTACTGGCAGATCAAATTCGACGCGGACGAACAGCCCCTGCTCGGTGACTGGGTCCGCATCATCTCAGAGACCTTTCAGGATTCTGTCACTGCACACAAAATCGCGGATGTCGAGGTCGGCAGCTTCCTCTCCTCCGGCGTCGATTCGAGCTATGTCGCCGCCGTCGCAAACGTGGACAAGACCTTCACGGTCGGCTTCGGCACCGATGAGAAATATAATGAGATCGGCTGGGCAAAACGGTTCTCCAAAGCAATCGGCAAGGTGAATTACAGCCATGTCATCACACAGAAGGAATACTGGGATATGCTCCCGACCATTCAGTATCACATGGATGAGCCGCTCGCGGATCCCTCCTGCATCGCGCTGTACTTCGTCTGCAAGCTCGCTGCTGAGCAGGTGAAGGTCGTGCTTTCGGGCGAGGGTGCCGACGAACTGTTCGGCGGTTATAATGTCTATTCCGAGCCGCATTCCACATGGTACGACAGGCTGCCGATGGGTCTGCGGCGCGGCGTCGGAAAGGCTGCCGGCGCGCTGCCCGCAAAGCGCGGCTTGAACTTCCTCGTCCGCAAGGGCAAAACCGTCGAGGAACGCTTCATCGGCAATGCCTACATGTTTACGCCGGAGGAACGCAAGGCGCTCCTGAAAATCCGGACGGATGCCCCCGATCCGACGGCGGTCACCAAGCCGTTTTACGATCAGGTGAAGGACGCGGACGATGTAACGAAAATGCAGTTCCTCGATCTGCACCTCTGGATGACCGGCGATATCCTGCTGAAAGCGGATAAGATGAGCATGGCGCATTCGCTGGAGCTGCGCGTGCCGTTCCTCGACAAAAAGCTGATGGCGGTCGCGGAGCGGATTCCAACGCGCTTCCGCGTCACACGGAATGTCGTCACCGACAAGCATACGCCGTATGTCACAAAGTATGCCATGCGGCTCGCTGCCAAGCGCAGTACGCCGCCCGAAACCGCAAGCACCGCTGCAAAGAAAAAGCTCGGTTTTCCGGTTCCGATCCGTGTCTGGCTGAAAGAGGACGAATGCTTCCGGACCGTCAAAGAAGCCTTCACTTCCCCCGCTGCCGAGACCTTCTTCCGGACAGATCTGCTCCTCCGCCTGCTGGAAGATCACAAAAAAGGCAGAGCAGACAACAGCCGGAAAATCTGGACAGTCTATATGTTCCTTGTCTGGCACAAGGTCTATTTTGAAGATCAGTAATCTCCGCGGGGTTCTCACGGAGATGCTCCGGCAGCCGCATTTCGCAAGAACAGAAAAGCAAGAAGGAGAAAAGGTATGAGCAAGCAGTATTCCCATCTGATTGATCTCAACGATTACCCTGTTGCGTGGTGGAACAAGGTCATTTCGCTCGGCGCGTCAATCTACGCGCACCCGCAGCGCTATGTGCAGGCATGTGCAGGCAAGATCATGGCGACGCTGTTCTATGAGCCCTCCACCAGAACACAGATGAGCTTCCAGTCCGCGATGATTCGTCTGGGCGGCAGCATCATCGGCTTCGACAATCCGATGAGCAGCTCGGTCTCGAAGGGCGAGAACATCAAGGATACGACCAAGGTCGTCAGCACCTATTCCGATATCCTCATCATCCGGCACCCCATGGCGGGCACGGCGAAGGCTGCTGCCCTTACCGCGGAATGTCCGGTGGTCAATGCCGGCGACGGCGGACACCTGCACCCGACGCAGACCCTCACCGATCTGCTGACACTGCACCTCGAAAAAGGCAGACTCGATCATCTGACGGTCGGTCTCTGCGGCGACCTGCTCTACGGCAGAACGGTCCATTCGCTCTGCAAGGCGCTCTCCTGCTACCCCGGCAACAGCTTTGTTCTGATCTCGACTCCGGAGCTTCAGGTTCCGGATTATATCACCAAGATGCTGCGCGAATCCGGCTGCGAATTCCGCACGGAATCCTCGCTCGACAAGGCAATCGGTGAGCTGGATGTCCTGTATATGACGCGCATTCAGCGCGAACGCTTCCAATCTGAGGCGGAGTACCTCGCACAGAAGGATGTGTACCGCCTGACAACCGAGAAGATGAAGCACGCAAAGCCCGATCTGACCGTGCTGCATCCGCTGCCGCGTGTCGATGAGATCGAGATCGCAGTCGATGACGACCCGCGTGCGCTCTATTTCAAGCAGGCACAGTACGGCATGTATGTCCGCATGGCGCTGATTCTGCGTCTGCTCGAAAGCGAAACGCCGCTCCCGCTGCTGCACGGCGTCGAGGACGGCAGCCTGCGCTGCGTGAATCCCAAGTGCATCACGGCACAGGAGCATTATCTGCCGCGAAGATTCATCGAGGTCGGCGGCAGAACCGTCTGCGAATACTGCGAGGAATGTGCCATGCCCGCAGGAAAATGATCCTGAACTATAAATAGTAGGTGATCTGTTGCATACCAAAAATCCAATCTATCAACGCGCACTCGCGCTTGCTGTTCCGATGATGATTCAGAACGGCATCACCAATGCGGTCGGGCTGGTCGATCATGTCATGGTCGGCAGCCTCGGCACAGAGGCGATGACCGCTGTCTCAATCGTCGGACAGCTTATTTTTGTGTTCAATCTCGCGGTGTTCGGCGGTCTCTCCGGTCCGGGCATCTACGGCGCGCAGTACTGCGGGCGCGGCGATACCGAGGGCATCCGCCGCAGCTTCCGCATGAAGGTCTGGATCGCACTCACGGTTCTGATCGCAGGACTCGCCGTCTTTCTGACACTCGGACGGCAGCTCATCCGGCTGTACCTGCACGGTGAAAGCGCTGAGGTCGATCCGGTTCAGACAACCGTTTTCGGCATGCGCTACCTCCGCATCATGCTGTTCGGGCTGATGCCGTTTGCGCTGACACAGGTCTATGCCGGAACACTCCGCGAAAACGGCGAAAGTCTCAAGCCCATGGCGGCAGGCATCGTCTCCGTCGCTGCCGATATCGTCTTCAACTACCTCCTGATCTACGGCAAATTCGGATTTCCGCGGCTCGGCGTGGCGGGCGCGGCTTATGCGACGGTGCTGTCGCGCTGCATCGAAGCCGCTGTTCTGCTCCTCTGGGTCAGACACAGCAAGGAAAAGTACCCCTATCTGAAACGGGTCTGGCACACGCTGCGCATCCCCGCAGAGCATGCAAAGCCGATGATCCGCAAAAGCCTGCCGATCTTCTGCAACGAGCTGCTCTGGGCAGGCGGCCTCGCCGCACTGACACAGTGCTACTCCACGCGCGGGCTGCATGTCGTCTCAGGACTGACAATCTCCAATGTCCTCTGCAATCTGCTGAATGTCGTGTTTGTCGCGCTCGGTTCGGCAGTCGGCATTCTGATCGGACAGACACTCGGCGCAGGCAAATATGAGCAGGCAAAGCACGATTCGTATGCGCTGACACGGTTCACCGGACTGCTCTGCACCGGTCTGACAGTCATCCTGATCGCGCTGTCGGGCTTCTTCCCGCGGCTGTATGATACCACCGCAAATGTGCGGCATCTGGCACAGCAGTTCATCATTGTGACAGCATTCTTCTTCCCCGTGCAGGGCATATTGAATTCGCTGTATTTCACGCTGCGTTCGGGCGGAAAAACGCTGGTGACCTTCCTGTTTGACAGCATGTTCACATGGGCGGTCACGATGCCGCTGGCGCTGTGCCTCTGCTTCCTGACAAAGCTGCCGGTCATCGCGGTCTATGCGGTCGTGCAGTCTGTCGATCTGGTGAAAGTCGCGATCGGCGCGGTGATGATCCGGCGCGGCGTCTGGATCAGTACGCTCGGCAGTACACAGCCTGCACAGGACAGCGAAAACCGCTCCTGACCGCACAGATGCCCTGACAGTACACCGGACTTCGGAAAAAATCAGATCAAGGGGCGCGAATACCGGAATCAGCGCCCTTTTTTCCGCGTTTTTTTCGCAAAATGTGCTTGACAAACCTCCGAAAGTATGGTATGATAAAACTACCTCTTTGCGGAGGCGTTTTTGTTGTGCCCGAAAAAAAGGCTGCCCTTTGTGCTTCGGCGCCGCTGAACCGCACAACGCGCCGCCTGCCGCACCAAACAAGAGGGAGGCAAGCTTTCTTCCGCTGCCGATATTGTCAGACCAGATCCGGCAACGGAAAAATTTTACTTTGGGAGGTGCCGACTAATGCGCGTGAAAATCACACTTGCTTGCACCGAGTGCAAGCGCAGAAACTATGTTTCTAAAAAGAACAAGAAGAATGACCCGGACAGAATCGAAATGATGAAGCACTGCAGATTCTGCAACAAGCATACCCTGCATAAGGAAACCAAGTAAGGTTCATGATTCCCGCACGGGATGCCGCGGCTGATCGCAGCAGACCCGCGCAGAAAGGAAGATACCATGGCGAAGGAAAAGGACAAGAAGGAGCTCGCGGTCTCCGAGAAGGCTGACAAAGCCTCCAAGAAGGACGCGAAGAAAAAGGACAGCTCCACCAAAAAGCAGGGTAAAATCAGCAGATGGTTTAAGGATCTGAAGCAGGAAATGAAGAAGGTCGTCTGGCCTTCCAGAAAGGTCGTCATTGCAAACAGCATTGTCGTCTTTGCTGCAATGCTCGGATTCGCTGCTTATACATTCCTGCTCGATAAGGGCTTTCTGTGGCTCCTTGAGAAGGCAATCAGCGGCAGATCTTAAAGCACCGCTGAACTGAAGCACAACACACGCACAGTGCAAAGCGCTGCACGAAATCATGAAAGGAAAGCAGGGAAACACAAATGAGTGAAACCGAAACCCCGAAGGCAGAGTGGTATGTCATCCATACCTATTCCGGCTATGAGAACAAGGTTGCGCAGAGCATTGTAAAAAAGGCCGAAAATCAGCAGCTCACCGACAAAATCCTTGAGGTGCAGATTCCGACCGAGCAGGTGCGCGAGATCACGGACGGCAAGGAAAAGGAGATCACCAGAAAGATCTTTCCGGGCTACGTCCTCGTGCATATGATTCATGACGACGAGGTCGCTTATCTGATCCGCAGCATCCGCG
>CAMNAY010000032.1 GCA_946531975.1 uncultured Ruminococcus sp.
CACCTCTTTGAGTAATCCACTGTATTACCACAGACTTCCGAGAATATTTGCTGCCTGCTGTCCGAAATCCACGACCGGCTTCACCGCAGACGTCACCGAGCTCGGAAAGCTGCCGCCGATGACACTGTTGACCGCATTTGTTGCCGTGTTCACAACGGTATCCTTCGCACTGTTGACTGCGCTGCTGACGCCGCTGACTGCATTGTTGACTGCATTGTTGACGCCGTTGATCGCGTTGTTCACGGCATTCTGCGCACCTGCTGCAATGTTATTTACGGTATTCACGGCACTGTTCGCTGCACCGGTGATACCGGAGATCGCATTGTTCACAGCATTCTGCGCACCGGCAGCGATGCCGTTCACGGTGCTCGCAATGTCGTTGACTGCGCCGGTGACACCGCTGATTGCGTCGTTCACAGCGTTCTGCGCGCCGCTGACAATATCAGATACACCCGGAAGCTTGGTCAGATCCGGAAGCTGAATCGAACTGACAATATCATTGATATTGAGATTCGAGAAGATATCCGCCATTTCGGAAAGTCCGAGCGATTCGGCAATCTGATTCAAGCCGTTGTTGAGCAGCTCCTCCGGCGACCGTGTTCCGAACATGTTTTCCATGATGTCGCCGCCGATATGCTGTGCGAATTCAGACGGATTTTTCACGATATCCATGACATCGGAGAGCCTGTCAATGCCGAAGGTATCCTGTGCCCAGTCCTGTGCAAACTGAAGCTGATCCTTTACCCAGTCCTTCGCTCCGCCGATCTCATTCTGGAACCAGCCCTTTGCGTCGCCGACCTGATCCTCGACCCACTGCTTGCCCTGCTCGTAGGTATCCTTCAGCCAGTCATATGCATCGCCGACGGTATTGTTCAGCCAGTCCTTGGCATCTCCGATCGTGTCATTGATCCAGTCCTTCACCTCGCCGTAGGCATCGGTGACCTGCGAGATCGTTTCATTGACCACTTTTCCGAATTCTGTTTGCTTTACGAAATCCACCAGCTCACCAACAACATCTTTTCCGACATCCATGAGCTGGTCTTTTACAATTCCAACGGCTCCGTTCGCCAGACCGGAAACGCCGTCCGCCAGAACGCCGCTCCAGTAATTGTCATTGTTTGTGAAGAATCCGCCGAGATTGCCGTCATGCTCAATCATGTAGTCCAAGCCGTCCGAAACGACTCTGCCTGCCATGTTGCTTCCGACTTCCACAATGACCTGTGCGCCCTTTGCGATGATCTCATTTCCGATCGTACCGACCAGCGTTCCGCCGGCTGCACCGAGACCGCCGCTGACTGCACCTGCAACCGCACCGGTCATAAAGGCGCCTCCGCCTTCATCGAATATCTCGCCGAAGCTTTTTCCCTCGGCGATGCCTGTCACAATGGTTGTGCCCAGACTGGTTAGTCCGCCTGTCAGCGCTGCTGTCGCGGCGGCGGCAAAGATCGGTGCGGCGGCTCCGCATGTGACCGCTGACAGTACAAAGCATCCGGCTATAACAACCGCTCCGACCACATACTTAATGATCGCCTTGTAGTGTTCCTTGATAAACTTGCCGATTTCCTGGAAGCCTTTTTTGATCTTATCAACGACCCACAAAACGGCATTTTTGATCGAATTGCCGATCTTCTTGAAGAAGTTGCCGACAGCCTTGACTGCGCTTGAAACCGCATCGCAGAGCTTTTGCCACCAGCTTTTCTTCTTCGGAGGAGGCGGCGGCTTCAGCCACGAATACTTCTCATACCACGCTTCATTCTTGCGGTCGATCGCATATTTGCAATTCCAGTCAGCCGCAACAGTCGCCTTCACGAAACTTGCAAACCGTTTGCTGACTGTTTCCAGCTTCTCCTCTTTTTTCTGCTCAACCGCCTGAATACGGGTTTCCAGAGACTGGCAGGCATCCTGCACATTGCGTTCGCTCTTTGCAAGATTGGTCTTATCATACGAGCTGCCGCTGTAACCTGTTCCGCCGACTGCTGCACACTGCGCCCCGCGGAATCCGTAGGAAATCAGTTTCTGTTTCTGCTTCAGCTTTTCAAGCGTCACGGCAAATAACCCCAGACTGGTTGCACTTTGGAGACCGGAGAAGCCTTTGTTAGCGCCTAGTATTTCTATCCGCACATTCTCACCTACTTTCTAATCACAGTATCGTATGTCATTCATCAATGTATTTTTCGTAGTGTTCCATGTCCAGAGTCGTTGCCTTCATGGTTCGGCTGGCGTCACTCATGATGTCTGCGGCGCTGTTGATCTTCGATTCCAGATCTTCCATCTGCGCCTTCAGATTCTGTTCCAGCCGGATGATATCCCTGCAAATCTGCTCCTGCCGGTCAAGCTCCTTTTTCAGAAGCTCGACTGCCTGCTGAGAATGGTGATTGTCCTTCACATGTTCCGTTGAAAATACCCGCGTGCTGTCCGGACAGTTGATTCCTGAGCATTTGATACAGCCCTGCAAAGCCTCTGAAACCGCTTTTGCAACGCTGTTGGCTTCGTTGATCTTGTTTTCCGCGTCACCGTTTTCACCGAGCAGCTTGAGCGCACTGGAAAGCCGTCCGATCAGCTCCTTACATTTCCGTTCATCCAGAAATGCATTATCCAGAGATTGGTTGCAGCTTCTCCATTCAGAACCTGCCTCATCCAGCACATTTTTCGCAATACAGTAATCCTCTGCTGCGGAATTATACCGCGACACCGCAGAATCATAGCATTCCTGTGCTTCATCCGACGTCGGGTTGTTCCAGCTCATACGTTCATCTCCTTTCGTGTAAATTTGTCTGCAATCCGTGCATATTACAACTTGTGATGAATAATCTGCTTTTTCCGCTGCGTTTATTATAACAAACGACAGCAGCAAATGTCAAGGATTCCCAAAAAAATATTTGCGGTATCTATAAAAATGAGAAATCAGCACAAATGATATTCCGGTTCCATGGCAAATATGCACAAGACAAATTTCAGATACAAAAATCAGACCCGCACTGTCTGCACAGGCGGGTCTGAATCGGTATCAGATTTTTGTTTTCTTTCTGCGGCATCCGGCGGAAAGCACAGCCAGCAGTGCAGCCGCAGCTCCGCACGACAGGAGAATGCCGGCTCCTGTATCACCGGTTTTCGGGGCATCGGCAGCCGCGGCGGGCTTGTCATTCAGGCGCGTGCCCTTGGGGATTGTGCGTGTTTCCTTGTGTTCGCCGTTGTTGTCGCAGACACGCTGCTCCAGACCGTCTTCCGTCTGCGTCGCAGCCTTCACAACGACCCATTCCTCCCAGTGGTGTCCGAATGCGTCAATTTCCTCGGAATAGGAAGCATCCTTGATGCGGCAGGTATAGAGCTTCTCGCCGGTCTTGTCGCAGTCCGCGGGAACTTTGACCACGCCGTCATCCCAGTCGTGATCGGCTGTGATAATGCCGACCACCACAAAATTGCTTCCGTTCTTCTGGACGGTATTGACCTGCGTGACCTTACCTGCCTTGGAGCCGGTCACGCCCGGCTTGGAAAGCGACTGCATGGTCTGAACCGCAGCGGCGCCCTCTGCCGCAACGATGCCGTTGACCGTGATCTTCAGATCTTTGGAGAAATACGGCGCACGGCTTTCCTCCTTCCGCTTGCCGGAGATTGCAAAGAGATACTCATTTTCGCCCTGAATCATCTGGTCAAGGAAGTATTCCACCTGTGTATCTCCCGTCATATTTGCCGGTGCAACATCTGAGATAATCCAGAACGCGTCAATCTCCAGAGAAGGGACGTCGCAGGTAATCTGCGGTTCATTCCGGATCACTTCAGAGACCGGAGCCGGATCATCGCCCGCAATCGCCTCGCCGTCCGGTCCGTCAGCAATATCACTGAGCACAGTCTCCGTGCTAGTCACATTGAAACGGTCGTCTTCATATTCCACGACCTGACCGCAAAGCGGTGTTTCGATCGTGAGATTGACCTCTGTGATGACATCCGACCAGCCTGCGTACAAATCGGCATCCTCATCAAACCAGAAATTGGTCAGATAGGACGGGATCACGCCGGTGCCGCTCAGATCGGAACTCCTGTACCAGCCGTCGAAGATCTGTTCGCCGTTCTGCGGAATGCGCTGACCCGCGGCATCATCCAGGAACTGATATGCGTCGTTGCTGCCCTTCGCCACTTCGACCGTCTGATCGGGTGTGCCATTATTATAGTGCAGCGTGAGGTTTACTGTCTCCGGATTGCCAAGCTTCACCGGGAAATTAACAGTGATCCGCCTTTCATCCAGCAGATCGTCATCCCACTGCACAGCCGCGTGTTCGCCGTTGACCGATGCACCGTCAATGTTGTAAACACGGCGGTTGTCTGCTGCATAGGTGTAATCGAACACAGTTCCCTCTTTCGGCTGAAGCACGGCGCTGTAATAATAAAAACGGTCATTCTCAACCGTCGGCGTACCGATGTTCGGGTTGAAGCCGGCAGAGACCAGCGTATACGGTGCATCGTCCGGAACTGAGGTATGTGCAGTCACTTCCGATTTATCGGGGAGTGCTGCGCCTGCGGTCAGGATTGACGTATCGAATGTCAGGCTGACCGTTCCCGGAGAAACGGTGTCGATCATCAGCGGATAGAATTCAAGATTCTCATCCGGCGTAAAATCCAGACTGACCGGCGAGGTACCGTCCGGTCTGTCCGTCCAGCCGCCGACTGCTTTTCCGCCGACAGGCTCCGGATAGATCAGGGCATTTCCGTTCCGGTTGAAGGCAGCGTTCCGGACGGCGCTGCTGACCCAGTCCTCGTCACTGACATTCAGGACGAGCGGCGCACTGCCGCCTGCCTCCTCAAGATGAAACACGGCTTTGTACGATTCCGCTGCATGCGCCGGCACCGGCGGAAGCGCAGATGTAAGGATCACTGCTGAACAGACTGCTGCTGCGATTCTGAAAGTATGCATCATGCATTCTCCTTTCAAGGGTGTAGTCCGGTTTAGGTATACGGATTAAGTTTAACACATATCCTGCGATCTGTCAAGCAGTATTTGAAAAGAAACCTGCTTCCATTGCGGTCTGAAGCCGAAAAAAGGACTGCCGCACGGGTGCAGCAGTCCTTTTGGGTTTATTTTGTACTTAACCTGCCTTTGCAAGATCTGCTTTCTTGATCTTTCCTGCAAGGAAATTCAGCAGCTTGGTCAGGTCATCCTTGTCCGGCTTGCCGTCGTGTGTCACATCGGAATTTGCTTTTCCGTCGGCAGTGACTTCGCCCTCTTTGAGCGTCGCATCATCCGCCACAAGACGAGCGAGCAGCACAGCATCAACAACATTAACACTGCCGTTGCAATCGGTATCGCCCCAGACTGCGTCGGGGCCGGGCTGAAATGAGGTGGATGTTGTGGTGGTCGTGGTGGTGGTCGATGTGGTGGTTTCCGTCTTCGGATTATCGATGCCGGTCTCGCCGAGGTCAGCGCCGGTGTAGCCCTTTGTGCCGTCCGGCTGAGTGCCCCAGACCTGTGCGCCGTTGACGAACATCGCGAAGTTCTCGTTCAGGGAGTCTGCCTTCTTCAGGTCGGTTGCATCCTCAAGGCCCTTGTAGGACGGGTCGTTGGAGGTATCCCAGACGCCTGCCATGGACTTGCCGTCCACTGCATCCGGAATGGAGATACGGAACTGCACCTCATCGCGGTGCTCGGACTGTCCGGTCGGCATGATTGCTCTGCCGTCCTCGAACTTGATGCTTGCGTAGTAGATATTGCCCTTGTAGAGATGCGGACCGGTGACGGTTGCGTAGCCCTGATCGCCGGCGGTGTACTGCTGGGACTTGCCCTCGACCTTGACGTCGTCAACGGTCAGACCGGCATCGAGGATCTCGCTGATGTCGAAGTAGTAGCGGACTTCGATGTCCTTCTGGACTCTTGCCGGCCATGCGGTGTGGTTCATTGCCCACATCTTGATCTCGGTGTAGCAGGTGCCCGCTGTGCCGTTGATGACAGCAGCAACTTCCCATTCTGCCCACTTCGGCTCTTCCTTCGGCGGGAAGTCTGCGAGCGGCTTGCCGCCGTTTTCGTCGATCATTGCGCAGAGCACTGCGGTATAGCCTGCATTGTAGTCGATTGCGACCTCAGACTGCTCATAGTTGGAAACGCCGATCTCGTCCATATTGTAGGAGCCGTCGCTCTTCGGGCCGCCGATCAGGGCGCCGTAGAGGGTATGTGCATATTCTGTCTGCCAGCCCTCGGCACCGCCGGACGCCTTGCCCAGCTCGTTCCAGTGGTCATCATGAATACCGGAAGCAGCTCTGTGGTGAATTGCGACCGGGTTCTTTTCGCCCATACCGAGCACATAGCAGAGATCCAGTGCGTTATCGCCGAAGCAGTAATTGACCTGAGAATCTGCCCACTTGTTGTACTTATCGGCATTGCCGCCGTCCTTCAGGACGGTATCGCATGCAAGCTTGGTCAGCCATGCGGTGTTGCAGGCATGACGCAGGCAGCCCCAGCCGGTGAGGTGCGAAAGACCGTCTGCCGTGATATTGCCCTCAAACGGCTTCAGATCGCTGTCGCCGGTCTTCATCCAGTAGCGGATATGCTTGTCGATGTGCTTGATCCACTCCTCCTTGCCGGTGATCTGCGCATAGAGCAGAGCAGCAGCCTGTGTGGTATCATCCCATGCAAGACCCCATGTGTATTTCCAGTCGGTAGACTGATTCTCCTTCGGGAAATTCGGAATATAGTCCTTTTCGATCTTGTCGAGATAGGAGGTATCGCCCGTGGCCTTGTAGAGCCAGCAGGCTGCATACATGCAGTCATCGAGCCATGTCGAGGTATTGTACATACCGGACATTCCGCCGATGTCCTTGGAATCACGGATCTTATCAGCAGCTTCAAAGAGGGTCTTTGCGTGCTTCAGATAATTGTCATCCTTAAAGATCATGTAGCCCTGTGCGAGTGCTGCTGCGGAAAGCGCATCAACCGTTGAATTCTTGATCGTGTCATAATCACGTGTCCAGTTGCCGGTTTTCAGGTGATGCTTGCGCAGATAGACTTCCGGCGAGCACCAGACAACGTGGTCGTCATTGTCGCCGATCGTACCGATCATTTCGCCGCCGCCGAGATCGCAGGCGAGGACATAGTCCATCGCGAATTTCATGTTTTTCTTGTAAAGGTCGTCCAGACCTGCCTTTTTGACCGCATCTTCATATTCCATAAAGCCCCATGCCATAATGGAGACGGAGTATGCGTTGGTCAGCGTGAATTTGAAGTGGTCACCTGCATCGTACCAGCCGCCGGGAACCTTATCGGTATCCTTGCCGTCCTCATCGACCATGGAGTCAGCTCTCCACTGCACCATGTTCCACTCCGGAAGCGTACCGGACTGCTGAACTTCATAGAAGAACATAGATTTCTGAAGTGCCTCAGCGTAGTTATACTTTGAGGCTGCCTGTGCCGGGGTTGTAAACGCGCTGTAAGGGAGCGCAGTACCCGTCAGCACTGCCGCGGAGATCATCGCGGCGAGCTTTTTGGATTTCATATGAAATTCCCCCTCATAAAATAAAGTACGGAAAATACGCCCTCTCGCATATTTTACCACTTATATCATACCACGAATACTTTGGATTTGTCAAGAGCGTCAAAAAAAGTTTATAATTTAGCGGCGGGCGGGGAGCCCGGGCAGTGCCCGGCTACAATTAGCTAAAGAGGGCACAGTCTCACATCTCCCAAGAAACCGCTTGACTGCCGCAGGAGTGCGGCAGGGGATAGCATTCTCACCCAAGGCTAATTCTATATTGAGACAAGAGGGTGCTGAGCTAATCCCGTTCTAAATCAGATCGGGAAACGAAAACGGCAGGGGATAGCATTTCCCCAATACTATTTTAATTCAGCTGCGAAAGCAAATCAATACAATGCCCCTGCGTGCTGTATTACACGCAGGGGCAAACTTCTGGATGATGATCCGTCTAACGGGTAATTTCGATTCATCTGATGCAGAATATTCTGCTCAGAAATTCACTTTTCTTGCGACATAGCTGGTATGCAGCAGCTCATGCGCCTTATGACCGCCCGGCTCACCGAGATACTCTTTATAGAGTGTCTGGATTGCGGGGTTGTCCTGAGACTTACGGAGATCCATCGCTGCATCGACCGAGTACAGTGCCTTTGCACGCTCTGCACGCAGATCAACGAAGTTGCGGACAGATGCCGGCTGGATCGGCTGACCGCCGCCGTTGACGCAGCCGCCCGGGCAAGCCATGATCTCGATGAAGGTGTAATCCGCTTCGCCTGCCTGCACCTTTTCAAGCAGTCTTCTTGCATTTGCAAGACCGCTTGCGACAGCGACCTTCACGGTCAGACCGCCGACGGTGTAAGCTGCTTCCTTGACGCCCTCGATGCCGCGGACATCGGTGAAGTCGAGCTTGTCGTTGCCGAGCTTTTCGCCGCTGATCTTCTCAACTGCGAAACGCAGTGCAGCTTCCATAACGCCGCCGGTCGCGCCGAAGATCAGACCTGCGCCGGAGTAGATGCCCAGCGGATCGTCGAACTTCTCATCCGGCAGGGAGCGGAAGTCGATGCCTGCACGGTCGATCATTCTGCCCAGTTCTCTGGTGGTCAGAGCGATGTCAACATCCGGGACGCCTGCTGCGGACTGATCGTCTCTGCCGCACTCAAACTTCTTTGCAGTACACGGCATGATCGAAACAGAAACGATATCCTTCGGATCCCAGCCCATCTTCTCTGCATAGTAGGTCTTGATGATTGCGCCCTGCATCTGCTGCGGGGACTTGCAGGTGGAGAGGTTCGGGATCATATCCGGGAAGTAGTGCTCACAGAACTTGACCCAGCCCGGCGAGCAGGAGGTGATCATCGGAAGAACGCCGCCGTTTGTGACGCGCTCGATCAGCTCAGTGCCTTCCTCCATGATGGTGAGGTCAGCGCCGTAGTTGGTATCGGTGACGACATCAAAGCCGAGTCTGCGCAGCGCAGCGACCATTTTGCCCTCGACATTGGTGCCGATCGGATAGTCGAACAGCTCACCCAGACCTGCGCGAACAGACGGAGCGGTCTGCACGACGACATGCTTGGACGGGTCTGCGATCGCCGCAAAGACCTTGTCGGTGTAATCCTTTTCAGAGAGTGCGCCGGTCGGACATACCGTGATGCACTGACCGCAGGAAACGCATGCAGTCTCGCCCAGCGGCTTATTGAACTGCGAGCCGATGTTGGTGATAAAGCCTCTCTCGTTCGCACCGATGACGCCGATGCCCTGTGTGACAGCGCAGGCAGCCACGCAGCGGCGGCAGAGGATGCACTTGTTGTTATCGCGGTACATATGTGCAGCAGAATCGTCGATCGGATACACAGTCTTTTCGCCTGCATAGAAATCGTCGTCCTCGATGCCCAGTTCATTTGCGAGCTTCTGGAGCTCACAGTTCTTGCTTCTCACGCAGGAGAGGCACTTCTTATCGTGGTTGGAAAGAATGAGCTGCATGTTCTTTCTGCGTGCATCCAGAACCTTCGGGGAGTTCGTCAGAACCTCCATGCCCTCAGAAACCGGATAGACGCAGGCAGCGACGAGGCGGAAGCCTCTGCCTTCGTTTGCTTCGACCATGCACATACGGCAAGCGCCGATCTCATTGATATCCTTCAGGTAGCAGAGCGTCGGGATGGTGACGCTTGCTTCACGGGCGGCTTCCAGAATGGAAGTTCCCTTCGGAACTGCCACAGCCTGACCGTTGATTTTTACATTTACCATTTCACTCATGTTCCGGAAGCCTCCTTACTGTTTGCTGATTGCCTTGAACTTACACTTCTCGATGCAGGCGCCGCACTTCACGCACTTTGCAGGATCAATCGCGAAGGATGCGAGCTTATGACCCGGAGCGGTGTAATCTGTTCTGGCGATCGCAGTTGCCGGGCACTGCTTTGCGCACATGCCGCAGCCGATGCACTTTTCCTTGTCGATGACGAACTGAAGCAGCGACTTGCAGACACCTGCCGGGCACTTCTTGTCAACGATGTGAGCGAGATACTCGTCACGGAAGAAGCGGAGCGTCGAGAGAACCGGATTCGGAGCAGTCTGACCCAGACCGCAGAGCGAATTGGTCTTGACATAGTAGCACAGATCTTCGAGCTTATCCAGATCCTCCAGCGTGCCGTTGCCGTTGGTGATCTTGTCGAGGATCTCATACATACGCTTGGTACCGATACGGCACGGCGTACACTTACCGCAGGATTCGTCCATGGTGAACTGGAGGAAGAACTTTGCGATATCGACCATGCAGTTGTCCTCGTCCAGAACAATCAGACCGCCCGAACCGATCATGCAGCCGATCTTTGCGAGGCTGTCGTAGTCAACATTGACATCGTAGTGCTCTGCCGGGATGCATCCGCCGGAAGGTCCGCCCGCCTGAGCAGCCTTGAACTTCTTGCCGTTCGGGATGCCGCCGCCGATCTCCTCGATGATCTCGCGGAGGGTGGTGCCCATCGGGACTTCGACCAGACCGGTATTCTTGATCTTACCGCCGAGTGCGAAGACCTTGGTGCCCTTGGAGTTATCCTTACCCATGGAAGCGTACCACTTTGCACCCTTGAGGATGATCTGCGGGACGTTTGCGTAGGTCTCGACGTTATTCAGAATGGTAGGCTTCTGATACAGACCCTTTTCAGCCGGGAACGGCGGACGCGGACGCGGCTCACCTCTGTTGCCCTCGATGGAGGTCATCAGAGCGGTTTCCTCGCCGCAGACGAATGCGCCTGCACCCAGACGGAGGTCGATATCGAAGTGGAAGCCGGTGCCGAAGATATCGTCGCCCAGCATACCTGCTTCTCTTGCCTGCTTGATTGCGATGCGCAGTCTCTCGACAGCGATCGGATACTCAGCACGGACGTAGATGTAGCCCTGGCATGCGCCGATTGCGTAGCCGGCAATGGTCATTGCTTCCAGAACGACATGCGGGTCGCCTTCCAGAACGGAACG
>CAMNAY010000033.1 GCA_946531975.1 uncultured Ruminococcus sp.
TGAAGGTCGGCTCTGCTGCTGACCGGCATTCCGTCGATTTCCTGTATGATGTCGCCGGCTTCGATGCCGGCTTCCGCTGCGGGACTGATGCTGCCGGACGGCGTGCTGATTTCACTCAGCGACACGACCATTGCACCTGCCATGAGCATCCGGATGCCGAACGGTTCGCCGCCGGCATATACCTGCACCGGTGCGACTGCCGTCAGCGAGACCGTCTTGACCGGAAGAATGCCGAACAGCCGAAGCTCCGCCTCCTGCACGCCCGCTGCTGCCGTCGGGATGCGGCTCGCCGTCACCGGAAGCACCGCACTCACCGTCAGCGGACGGTCCGGCTGCGTGTAGTAATGATCGGGAAGACTGCGGGCATAATACTGTACGGTGCCCGTCAGGACGGTCAGCACCGCCGCACCGCAGACTGCAATCTTCGCGATCCATTTTTTGACGCGGTTTTCTTTCATCATCATCCATGTTCTTCCTCTCTGCGGGGATTCCCCGCACAGTCTCAGTATGCGCAGAATGATGCGGTTCACACGCGGGAGTCGCAGTCAGTTTTCTTTCCGCTGTGTGCCATTGCCCAAAATCGGTTCCGTTTTCGGCGGGTTGTATAGAATAGGCGGAAAACTCTGGCGATTTTGACAGTTGATTTTTTTTTTTTTTCTATGGTATAATAGAAGTAAGAATCATATGATTCGGGCAGCTTCGATTTGTTTATGATAAGCCGTTTTTATAATTTGGAGGGTGAGGAAAAATGAGAAATCTGAAAAAGAAACTGAGAGGGCTGGTCGCCTGTGCCGTCGGCGTGAGCTTCCTGATGCAGGGCGCTTTTCCGGTATATGCGAAACAGGAGGAAATCATCGACTGGGACTGGTCCTCCCGTGAAATAAAGCCCTGGACGCTTGAGCGCATGCGTGAATTCCCGATGATTTACCGCTGGCTTCCCGATGCGCCGCGCGCACCCTACCGCTATTATGCCTGTATGGAGCTGCCGGAGGGCATGAAGGCGGAATTTACAGGAACCATCCGATATTATAGTGAACTGGATTATTTTGAGGATGACGAAGAGTACCTGACAGCGTTTTCTAATGCATTGTTCTCTGGCTTTTATGTAAAGCGCGTTGACCACGTTATGACGGAAGAAGAAGCGCGCGAGGTGCTGGCTTCGATTCCGGAGCGGGTCGAACAGCGGCGTGCATATGCACAGGAGATCGGTGACGAGGATCTGGAGCATTTCTGCTGGGCAGAGAATTTCGGTCTTGTTTACAAGCTGATCTCCGAGCCGGAAGATGCCGATGTGAACGATGACGGCGCGGTCGGCGCGGATGATGCGCAGGTTGTGCTGAAGGAGTACACCGGTCAGCTTGTCGGAAAGGCGGCGACCTTTACCGATGAACAGTGGCTGCGTGCCGACGTGACCAATGACGATGTGCTCGGTGCGGATGATGCACAGGAGATTCTGGAATACTATGTCGATTCGATGATTCAGAAGTGAACACTCCGGTATGATGCCCAAAAAATCCCGATGCGGTTTTGTGATCGCATCGGGGTTTTTGTTATTCGTATCGGACGCCGAGCTGCTTCAGCTCACTGCGCACCGGAATCAGCTTGTTTGCGGGGAAGCGCGTTGCCGTGCAGTCCTTCAGGATCACCGCTGCTGCGCCGTGCCGGAGAGCAGCCTTCGCCGCGCCGGAAATGCTGCCGTATTCGTCAATGCCGCACAGCAGGAAGGTGTCATATCCCTGCGCCTGAACGTAATCGGCAAAGTCCTTCGTCAGATACGGGTCGGCGGTGTTCTTCTCAAAGCACACCGCATTTGCCGCCTGCACGCCTGCATAAAGCTTCACGCCCTCGGTCTGCTCAATGCAGAAGCCGAAGACCAGATGATTCGTCGGGGTATCCGGAAAGACCTGCTGAAGAACAATTACGTCCGTTCCCTCTGCCTCTGCCGCCGCAATCGCGCCGTTGACCGCTGCGACCAGCTTTTCGGTGTCATACGGGAACTTCGCCTTTCGCTTCTCCCAGAGATAGTCGTTCTGCATTTCAATCACAAGAAGTGCTTTCTTGCCCATGATCTGTCCTCCATTATGGTTCCGCATTGCGGCAGGTCAGCTCTGCGGCGCTCCCTGCGATCAGCAGGACGCCCTCTGTGCAGGAGACCTCCGCTGCTTCCGCTGTGATCTCATTGCTCACGCCGAGCGGAAAGCTGCGCGATAATTCGCCCTGTTCCAGTGTGTATTTCGTTCCGCGGATGCAGACGCCCCTGCACGTTCCGGACCATGCAAACACGGAAAGCGTGAAGTCCGGCTGCCTGACATAGCGTCCGGTCTCGCCCGCGGGCAGGAGACATGCCCAGTCGCCCGCGCCGATCAGCATACCCGATGCGCCGTTCTGCCGCAGGAATTCCAGTGTCTGCAAATTGGCGAGGGTATGATCGAGTCTGCCGCCGAATGCGCCGTAAATGCGGATATCGCGGAAGCCCTCTGACAGCGCATGCCGCACCGCAAGCATCGTGTCGGTGTCATCCTTCTCCGGCTGCGCGGTGATGTGCGGCAGGGCGGTCGGCTCCGCGCCCAGTGAATCAAAATCCCCAAGCACCAGATCCGGCTTCAGCCCAAGGCGGCTGCACAGCTTCAGTCCGCTGTCTGCGCAGAGCAGATATGCCCCCGCAGGCACCGGAATGCACGGCAGACCGCGTTCGGGTCCGCCTGCGAAAATCACACAGATGCGATTGCTTTTCATCTTATTTCTGATAGAGACGGTTGCTCTGGAACTGCGGGTCACAGGTGATATTCACGCCCAGACGCTTCAGCGTCCGCTCGTCAACCTGCGAGAGAATCACCGTCGAGTGCATCTCGCAGCCGCGCAGCTTCGAGAGCTGGGTCATCGCACGCTCTGCGGTCGGGTTCGTTGCCGCGGAAATCGACAGCGCGACCAGCGTTTCATCGGTATGCAGACGCGGGTTCTCGTTGCCGAGGTGATCGACCTTCAGATGCTGGATCGGCTCGATGACCGTCGGGCTGAGCAGAAGAATGTCATCGTTGATGCGGCCGAGTGACTTCAGCGCGTTCAGCAGCATCGTCGAGCAGGGTCCCATGAGGTCGGAGGTCTTGCCCGTGACGATCTTGCCGTTCGGGAGCTGCAATGCCGCGGCGGGTTCGCCTGTCTTTTCTGCGATTTCACGCGCTTTCGCGATGACCGGACGCTCCTCCTCGGTCAGATTCATCTGCTGCATCAGCAGCTCAAGCTTGCCGACTGTCTCCGCATCGGACTTGCCCTGACGCAGGTTGCAGCGCTCGGAGAAGTACCGGCGGATGATCTCCTGACGGGAGGCTGCCTTCGCTGCGTCGTCATTGACAATGCAGAAGCCTGCCATATTGACGCCCATGTCGGTCGGGGACTGGTACGGGGAGGTTCCGTAAATCTGATCGAACATCGCATGCAGCACGGGGAACACCTCGACGTCGCGGTTGTAGTTGACCGCGGTCTTGCCGTGCGCTTCCAGATGGAACGGGTCGATCATGTTGATATCGTTGAGATCGGCGGTCGCAGCTTCATATGCGACGTTGACCGGATGCTTCAGCGGGACATTCCAGATTGGGAAGGTCTCGAATTTCGCATAGCCCGACTCGATACCGCGCTGATGCTCCTGATAGATCTGCGACAGGCAGACTGCCATTTTGCCCGAACCCGGTCCCGGTGCCGTCACGACGACAAGCTGACGCGAAACCTCGATGTACTCGTTCTTGCCGAATCCTTCCGGCGAAAGAATCAGAGAAAGGTTCGAGGGATAGCCCTCAATCGGGTAATGACGGTAGACGCGGATGCCGAGGGACTCCAGACGCTTCTGGAACTTGTCGGCAGCCGGTTCGCCGGTGTAGCGCGTCATGACGACGCTGCCGACATACAGACCCTTCTTCCGGAAGACGCCGATCAGGCGCAGCACGTCAGTATCATAGGTGATGCCGAGGTCGCCGCGGGTACGGTTCTGCTCGATGTCGCAGGCGTTGATCGCGATGACGATTTCGACTTCCTTCTTCATTTGCAGCAGCATCCGCAGCTTGGAATCCGGCTGAAAGCCCGGCAGGACACGCGACGCATGATAATCGTCATACAGCTTGCCGCCGAACTCCAGATACAGTCTTCCGCCGAACTGCTTGATTCGTTCGCGGATATGCTCGGACTGCGTTTTCAGATACTGTGCGTTGTCAAACGCGAGGTTCTTTTTTCTGGCTGCCATAATCTCAATCCTTTCGTGCGGGAATTTCCCGCGCCGCTTCCGCAGCGCATGACGACATGCGCTGCGCTCTGCTTCCTCTTTTTTACATACATGGTTATTATATCACAAAGCACGGCGGGATGTCAAGCGGCGCGGAGCCCCCGGCGCGGAGCCCGCGCAGGCGTGACGCTAAAGGTTGCACTGCCTAGCTTCACCCAAGAAGACTCACAGCCGCCGCTGATCGCGGCGGGGGGTAGCATTCTCTCCCAACGCTCGGTTAGGATTATCACAAAAGTCTTGGTCGAGCTTTTTGAAAGAAAGCGAACGCCGGCAAGCTGACGTACCAAAAACTTCTATTTTGCGCTCATCCGGCGCTGAATCGTACCCGAACACGCAAATGCAAGACCTGCCCGACAGATGTCAGGCAGGTCTTTGATCGTTATTGCAGATTCAGCTTGTTTTTGATGATGTAGATTACAATGCCGAATTCGGCAGCTGCGCAGATCGCATAGAATGCCGCATGCGTGTAGAGATAAGACGTTACCGTGTGACCCGCGAACGACACGGTCAGCGCCACGGAGATGAAAATATACGCGACGATTATGCCGATTGCAAGCAGTGCGCCGAGCCATTTGCTGCCGCCGACCATCGAACTGACAGATGTAATCAGATAGCAGAACAGCAGCATTGCCAGAAATCCCGCCGCGAACATCAGGAACAGCGGCAGCAGAAGACCGTATTTGTGCAGCTCATCAAGAAGCTCTTTGATTCCCCTCAGCAGTTCGATCTCTCCGATGCCGAGCAGCAGAATCTCAGCGCCGAGGAAGATTGCCAGAAAACTCAGGATGAAATTCGACAGACCGCCGATCACCTTCGCGATGACATGCTGCGCGGGTGTGACGGGGAGCGTGTGGGTCAGATAACCCTCCTGACTGAACAGGTTTTTCCGGAACCGCCGGACATTGTGCGACACCGTCAGCAGCGCGAGGACAAATGTGAAGATATAGTAGATTGTCGCAATCATCGTGGTCAGAATAAAGAGTGCCGAACCGATTCTTTGAGCGCCGGAAACGGTGATCAGCAGCTTCAGGATCAGAACCACTGCCCCGTAAATAATATAAATGCGCATGAAATCCTTCACCAGAAAAATGAATTCGTGCTTCAGAAGCTTCTTCAGCATCCCGCAAACACCTCCTTGAAAATATCGTTGAGAGATTTGCCGAAGGTATTGCGCAGCTCGTTGACTTCTCCCTGAAGGGCAAGCGTGCCGTATTTGATCATCACGACTTCATTCAGCGCCGGCTCGATATCGGTAATCAGGTGCGTTGAGATGATGACGCTGGAATCGGGGTTGTGCGTGCGGATGATGGTGTCCAGAATGTAGTCTCTTGCGACCGGATCAACGCCCGCGATCGGTTCGTCCAGAAGGTAGAGCGAAGCGTTGCGGCTCATCACGAGGATCAGCTGCACCTTCTCCTGTGTGCCCTTCGAGAGCGTTTTCATGACCGCGTCGGGGCTGATGCGCAGATTGCCCAGCATCGCTTCTGCAAGCGGACGGCGGAAATCTGCGTAAAAATCACAGAAATAATCGAGAATCTGCCGGATCTTCATCCATTCGGGAATATAAGTCCGGTCGGGCAGATAGGAGACCATTGCCTTGGTTCTCGGTCCGATCGGCTCGCCGTTGACCGTGATCGTTCCGGTCGTCGGTGTCAGCAGTCCGCAGACGAGCTTGATGAGAGTTGTTTTGCCGCTGCCGTTCGGACCGAGCAGTCCGACAACTCTGCCGCTGCCGATCTTCAGGCTCAGATTGGTGAGCGCCTGTGTGCTGCCGTAGATTTTGGTGACATTGGTACAGTTCAGGATCTCGCGCTGTCCGGGCTGAAGCGTGCTGGTCTGATACTGCTGATAGCGCGGATCCAGCGGGGCAGGGGCAGGCGGGAACGGATACGGGAAGCCGCCCGGTGCTGCCGGATCGGGCTGAAAGCCGTTCGGCATCGGAGACGGTGCGGGGTAGCCCGCAGGATTCTGCGGATAATAGCCGTTCGGCATCGGAGGCGGTGCGGGGTAGCCCGCCGGATTCTGCGGATAATAGCCGCTCGGCATCGGAGGCGGCGCGGGGTATCCCGCCGGATTCTGCGGATAATAGCCGTTCGGCATCGGAGGCGGCGCGGGATAGCCTGCCGGATTCTGCGGATAATACCCGTTATTCGGGAGCGGAGACGGTGCGGCGTTCACACTGTCGATGCGCTGTCCGGCGGGTACGCCCGGTTCATCCGGTGCCGCAGGTGTTTCCGGTGCGGCGGATTCCGGTTCCTGCGCCGGGGTGCGGAACGGATCGGCAGACATCGGATTCTGTTCGGTTTCTGGATTCAGATTCATGATTCAAGCCGAGTTCTCTGACTCTTTCCTTTCATCAGATTACACACTGCCGGCTGCTGCACATACGGCTCCGACAGGCAATTTTATTATAGCACGCACACACCTTTTTGTCAATGAATATACAGATCTTCGTGCAGAGATGCGGACGATTTTGCTGCTGCCCGGGCAGCCTGCGGGCTCTGATGCCTTCCGCTGCTTTATCTGAAAGCGAAATGCATAAAAAATGACCGGAGGCGGGCGGCGCATTCTGCTTCGCTGCATCTTGCTTTTTCGACAGATTTATGCTATGATATAGTTGCGTGTTATGCCTGTCTGAACCGTCGGCATCGGCACGCCATTATTTGAGGGGAGAGATCATTTCCATGAAGTATTCACGCGCGGCGGTTCTCCTGCTGGCAGGCTGCCTTGCGGCTGCCGGACTCTCCGGCTGCTCCAGCGACCGCGATCCCAATGCGCCCGAAACAGAAAGCAGTGCTGCGGAAACAACAACGCAGACAGAGATCTCCACAACTGCGGAGACGACCGCTGCGACAACACAGACAACAACGCAGACGACACAATCCACAACCGATGCCGATACGACCGGTACAACCGGCACCACGCAGAAGCGCGAGCCCGCTGCCGGTGCGGACAGCGATACCAAGCTGCTCTGGAGCGAGCGCGGTCTGGAAGCCGTGCCGATCGACAGCAAGGACGGCTACGGCGAGGAGCTGGCTGTCGGTGCAGAATATCTCAACTGGAAACTCGAAGGCTTCGACGGAACCCCGCAGGGCGATGCCGTGCCGGATGTGAAGGCGCAGTTCGCCTATAACGGGACACTCTCCCAGAACGGGCAGATCCGTGTGCTTGCAGGCTCCGATCCGCACTATCCCAACGGACTGTATATGCATGTTGACAATCTCGCGGATTTCCCCTATTTCCCGAAGGATACCCGCGACAGAGGCTGGTTCGTCATCGAAAATGCCGATGAAGTGCTGAAAATGCTTGGACTGAAGTCATCCGGTGAGATCTCCGGCGATCTGTCCGTGACGGTCTCGATCGACCGGCTCGATATTCATGTTTCTGCGGATGACTACGACACGGTGCATGTCACTGCTGCTTCCAAGCGCTGACCTGACCGCGATATACTGGAGGAAATGCTATGAAAACAATGTTCAGACGCCTGACTGCGCTGACCGGCGCGGTTTTACTGCTCTGCTCCGCAGGATGCGGAAAGAAGAAATCGGATAACAGCAGCACCGCTGAGACTTCGATCCCGGAGTTCACGATTCCGGAGAATATTCTCGGCGATCCCTGCGATACCATTCCGGAGGTTACTGTGGATAAATTTCAGATACCGGAGAACGAGGGCATGCAGCTCATGAAGGATATGAAGCTCGGCTGGAACCTCGGCAATACTTTTGATGCGACCAACGTCACCAGCATTTCGGCGGAGAATGAACTGGACTACGAAAAAGCATGGTGCGGTCAGATCACCTCGATCGAGAATATCGCTGCCATTAAGGGCGCCGGATTTGAAACAATCCGGATTCCGGTTTCGTGGCATAATCACGTCGATGCGGAGAATCATATCTCTGAGAAGTGGATGGCGAGAGTCAAGGAGGTCGTGGACTGGGCAAGAGCCTGTGACATGTATGTCATTCTCAACACACACCACGACAATGAGGAAAAGGTCTACTATCCCGACAGCGCGCATCTCGAACAGTCCAAGACCTATCTCACTGCCGTCTGGTCGCAGATTGCGGATACCTTCAAGGACTACGACGAGCATCTGATCCTCGAATCGCTCAATGAGCCGCGTCTGGTCGGAACCAATGTCGAATGGTGGCTGGATCAGAACAGCGCAGAGTGTCTGGATGCGGTCGATTGCATCAACGAGCTGAATCAGCTCTTTGTCGATACCGTCCGCAAGTCCGGCGGCAACAACGACAAGCGCTGGCTGATGTGTCCGGGCTATGCAGCATCGCCGGAGGGTGCGATGTTTGACGGCTTCCGGCTCCCGACCGACCCCGCAAACCGCATCATCGTCTCTGTACACGCGTACAGACCCTATAACTTCGCACTCAACAAGACCGGCACGAATGAATGGTCGATGGACAACGGCAACGATACCGGCGAGATCACAAAGTTCATGGACGATCTCTACGGCAAGTTCATCCTCAAAGGCACACCGGTCCTCATCGGTGAGTTCGGTGCGATGAACAAGGACAACCTTCAGGACCGCATCGACTTCTCGGTCTATTATACCGCGGCTGCCCGCGCGCACGGTCTGACCTGCGTCTGGTGGGACAACAATGCCTTCTCCGGCAGCGGCGAGAACTTCGGTCTGCTCTACCGGAACGGCTCGACGTTCCCGAATCCGGAGATTGTGCAGGCACTCGTCAAGGGCAGCGAATATTGAGGCAACAGCGCGATTCCGGCTGCCGTTGCGGGAAACAATCGAACAAGGGGAGAGATCAAATGAGAAAACTGTTCATCGCTGCACTGGCATGTGCAGGGATGCTCGGACTGTCTGCATGCGGTGAGGCGAGAGAAATACAGAATTCCGCTTCCGAGGAGCAGACGACCGCTTCTTCCGCAGCAACAACTGTGACAACGACTGCAACAGCCGTCACCTCCACAGTCACCTCGACACTGCCGCCGCTCTCGGATTTCACCGAGACGGAGGATCTGAAGCTGGAGGCGAAGGAGAATACCGTCAATGATGAGGGCGGCGTCTTCTGCCTGACCAATCAGAGCGGCGGACAGAGAACCTATCAGACCGATTTCAGGATCATTGATGCCGCGACAGGCGCACAGGTCCGGACCTATCCTGCCGCAGAGGAGGAAAAGGAAAAGCCGAAGAAGATTGCGGCAGGGGAGACCGTTGAGCTGAAGGTGAACTGGTATGACCGCTGCGGCAGACTCAAGGGCGGCGATTACTACTATGAGCTGCTGATCTCCATGGATCAGCAGAGCGGGAACCGGATTGTATGCCGCGCGCCGTTTTCCCTCGTTGAGGCGGTCTTTACGCCGGTCGTGACGATTGATCCGGACAGTATTACCCCCGAAAAGCTCAGGCTGCACATTCAGAATTCCAATGACTGCGGCAGAAGCTACGGACTCGCGTACCGCATGCTGATCTTTGATGAGAACGGCAGAGAGTCCGTGCTGTTCCGTGTGACGGATACGGAGGCTCGCGTCAAGAAGAATTATCACATGGATGCCGGCGGCAGTCTGGATCTGGTCTGTGACTGGACCAAGCAATACGGCTCGCTGCTGGAAGGAAAATATGCCATTGAGATCGACCTGCTCGCGGACGGTTCGGAAAATGCCAAAGCGTTCCGGGCGGAATTTGAGATCGTTTGAGTTCGGACAGACTGCCGGAATACGGGCAGTCTGTTCTTGTATCAGGAGGTTGTAATGCTTCGGATTCAGGATATCTCCCTGCCGCTCTCTTATACAGAGCAGACGCTGCGCAGGCAGATCGCTGCACTGCTGCGCTGCAAGCCGGAGATGCTGCGCGGGGTCAGGCTGATCCGGCGGGCGGTGGATGCCAGAAAACAGGTGCATTTTATTGCCGCGGCGGATGTCACGGTGCAGGATGAGGACGCGGTGCTGCGCAGACTGCCGAAGTCTGCAAAGGTTCAGCGAACAGTGCCGCTTGTCATGCCGGAGTACCGCCGCAGACGGCTCGCGCATCCGCCTGTTGTGATCGGTGCGGGACCGGCTGGACTGTTTGCGGCATGGGTGCTGGCACAGGCGGGGCTTTGTCCGGTGCTGCTCGAACGCGGAAAGCCCGTTGCCGAGCGGCAGAAGGCGGTGCAGCAGTATTATCTGACCGGCAGGCTTGATCCCGAATGCAATGTGCAGTTCGGGGAGGGCGGCGCGGGCACCTTCTCTGACGGCAAGCTCAATACCGGCACAAAGGATGTCCGCATCCGGCAGGTGCTTCAGACCTTCGCGGACTGCGGTGCGCCGGAGGAGATTCTCTGGCAGGCAAAGCCGCATATCGGCACCGACCGGCTCGCGGTCTGCATCCCGGAACTTCGGAAACGGATCGAAGCGGCAGGCGGCACCGTGCTGTTCGATGCAAAATGCACCGGCTTGACAGCGCATGACGGCAGACTTGTCTCGGTGGAATATGAACAGGACGGCACGGCGCATTCTCTGCGCACCGATCATGCGGTGCTTGCAATCGGACACAGCGCGCGAGATGTATTCGCTTGGATCAAAGACGCGGGGCTGCCGATGGGGCAGAAGGCGTTTCCGCTCGGTG
>CAMNAY010000034.1 GCA_946531975.1 uncultured Ruminococcus sp.
CTCATCACCTGTCTCTTTGAAACCGGCTCCGCACTCGGCACTGCCGGTCTGACCCTCGGCATCACGACCGGCCTCTCCCTCGCTTCGCACATCATCCTCATGTGTCTGATGTTTGCAGGCAGAGTCGGCGGTCTGACACTGATCTACGCTGCGGTCGCATCGGGCAATACGCCCTCCAAGCTGCCGCTCGAAAAAGTCACAGTCGGATAAATCCATTACAAAGGAGTTCTTCACATGAAATCAGCACTGATTATCGGCGTGGGACAGTTCGGTGCCCACATTGCAAAGCGCATGAGCAAAATGGACTGCGAGGTCATGGCAGTCGATTGGAAAGAGGAGCGCATCAACGCGATCCTGCCGCTTGTCACGAATGCACAGATCGGCGACAGCACAAATGCGGAATTCATGGAATCCCTCGGCATTCCGGATTACGATGTCTGCATCGTCACGATCAGCGGCAACTTCCAGAATTCTCTCGAAACCACAGCGCTCCTGAAGGAGCTCGGTGCAAAGCAGGTCATTGCCCGCGCACAGAATGATGTTCAGGAAAAATTCCTGCTGCGCAACGGCGCTGACGAGACGGTCTATCCGGAAAAGCAGACGGCAGTCCGGCTCGCGACCCGTGCGGCTTCTGACAGCATTTTTGACTACATCCAGATGGATAAGAATGTTTCGATCTATGAGATCAGCGCACCGGAGGAATGGGACGGCAAAACGCTCGCCGCGCTGGATGTCCGGCGCAAGTATCAGCTCAATATCATCGCGGTCCGGCGCGACGATCAGCTCACAATCCCGATGGCTGACACCGTTCTCCGCGAGGACGATCACATGCTCATCATCGGCAGCCTGAAGGACATCCGCAAATGCTTTAAGCTGTAATCATCTGTGCATAACAAAAGCCCCGAAGCGTATGATTCCAATCGCTTCGGGGCTTTTTGCTGCAATCTCAATCAGAACAGACCGCTGATGCGCGCTGTGCAGAGCCGTCAGCCTGCGTTCAGGAGGTCTTCGAGCAGTGCGGCAGCATCGGTCACACAGCCGCGGCACGGGCGCAGCACCTGACCGGTCAGCCCGCCCTTCAGTTCCCGGCACATCACCGACTGATTCATCTCCCTGAATTTCGCTTCCAGTTCGGCAATGCGCGGGTCATTCTCACCAAAGCGTTTTGCAAGCACGGTCTCCGCTGCCAGCACCGCGCCGCATTTGCCCATTCTGCCGCCTGCCATCGGTGCCGCAGCAGCCGCTGCTTCCTCCGGCGACAGACCGGCTTCCTCACAAAAGGCATTCAGCACGGCTGCCGCACAGTTCATAAAGTGCTTATGATTCTCGATCGCTTTTTCCGCTCCGGTCATTTCAACTTCCTCCGTATCCGGATTCATTCCGCAAACAGCGGCGTTGAGAAGTAGCGTTCTGCGGTATCGGGCAGAATGGTCACAACCGTCTTGCCTTCACCGAGCTTCTCCGCCAGCTTGAGTGCAGCCGCAACATTGGTGCCGCTGGAGATGCCGCACATGATGCCTTCCATCGCTGCAAGCTGCTTCGCCGTATTGATTGCGTCCTCATCCGTGACAATGTGAATGTGGTCATAGATATGCTGATTGAGGATCGGCGGAATGACGCCGTCGCCGATGCCCATTTGCAGATGCGTACCGACCGTACCGCCCGCGAGAATCGCCGCATGCTCCGGCTCAACCGCCCAGATTTCCATATCCGGATACTGGGACTTCAGCGTCTCGCCGATGCCGGTGATCGTACCGCCGGTACCGATGCCGGAACAAAAGCCGTCAATCTTGCAGGCAGTCTGCTCCAGAATTTCAAGCGCGGTGTAATATTTGTGCGCATAGATGTTGTTGACATTCTCAAACTGCTGCGGTACAAACACCCGCGGGTCTTTCTTTGCCATATCCAGTGCAGTATCCAGACAGGTCTGGATGCACTTGCCGATATCACCGTCATCGTGAATCAGAATGACCTGAGCGCCGTAATGCTCGACGAGCTTGCGCCGCTCCTCACTGACGGAATCGGGCATGACGATCACGGTCTGATACCCTCTGACCGCACCGACCAGTGCCAGACCGATGCCCTGATTGCCGCTGGTCGGCTCCACGATAATGGTATCCGGGTGGATGAGCCCTGCCTTTTCCGCCTGCCGGATCATGTTATATGCAGTGCGCGTTTTGATTGAGCCGCCGGCGTTCAGACCCTCAAATTTGACGAGAATCTCCGCATTGCCGGGCTTGTTCATTCTGTTCAGTCGGATCATCGGGGTATGCCCGATCGCATCGAGAATCGAATTGCAAATCATGCTGTAATCTCCATTTCTGAAATCGTTGTATCTATTATACCACATCTTATAGTTTTTTTCAATAACCGCAGGCAGAAAACCGCACGGCAATTTGCCGCCTGTGATGTCCGGTGATACCGCACATAAAGAAAAAGCGTCTGAAAAAGTCTCATTGTAAAATCGCAGCTGCAAAATCGAAGCCTCGCACTGCCCGGTTCTGTCTTGTTTTTTTCAAACTCTTGCGTTTTCCTGTACAGTATGCTATAATCAAATTATAATAAAGATAAACCAAGGGGGATTGAACATGAAAACACTGAAAAGGCTCTGCGCCGCATTTGCGGCATGCGGGATGCTGCTCTGTGCAGTGCCGCAGCCGGCAGTCACCGTAACCGCCGCCGAAACCGTCGTGTTCTCCGGCATTTCCGGTCTGCCGTTTGATAACGGAGATCCTTTTAAGGGCGTAGATCTCTCCTCTGTCATCTCACTGGAGGAAAGCGGCGTGAAATTCTACGACCGTGAGGGCAAAGAGCAGGACATTTTCCTCACCCTTGCCGATGCAGGCGTCAATTCCATTCGCGTCCGGATCTGGAATGACCCGTACCAGACCGGCACCCATGCCAATTACGGCGGCGGCATCTGCGATCTGGACTGTGCCGTGAAGATTGCGGAACGCTGTGCCCGCGCAGGACTGAAGCTGCTGGTCGATTTCCACTATTCCGACTTCTGGGCAGATCCCGGAAAGCAGAAGGCACCGAAGGCATGGACAAATTACAGCGTCAGCCAGAAGGCAGATGCGATCTATCATTTCACGCTGGATTCTCTCCGCCGGATCGCCCAGACCGGTGCAGAGGTCGCGATGGTGCAGGTCGGCAATGAGACCACGACCGGCATGTGCGGCGTCATGCTGAGCGACTACAAGTGGAGCGAAGCCGGCTGGCAGGAGCTTGCCTCTCTGTTCAATGCAGGTGCAAGCGCTGTCCGCGATTTCAACAAAAATACGCTTGTTGCGCTGCACTTCACCAATCCGGAGAAGGCATCGAATATGTCCTACCTCGCAAGCATGCTGAAGAAAACCAATGTCGATTACGACGTCTTTGCGACCTCCTATTATCCCTACTGGCACGGAACGCTCTCTAATCTGACCTCCGTACTGACCAATATCTCACAAACCTACGGCAAGTATGTGCTGGTCGCGGAGACCTCCTGTGCGCGCTCGCTCGATGATATCGACCAGTTCCGCAATACGATCCAGAAAACAGAGGATCTTGGCGATTACGCAGGCTATGAGGTCAGTGTCGCCGGACAGACTGCCTATCTGCACGACCTGTTTCAGGCAGTTGCTGCGGTGCCGGACGGAAAGGGCATCGGCGTCTTTTACTGGGAACCTGCATGGCTGGGCGTCGGCAAAGAATACGGCAGCAACGCGCAAAAATGGGAACAATACGGTTCAGGCTGGGCGAACAGAGCTGCCGGAGAATTCGATCCGGATGCAGAGAAAATCCCCGGCGGAAGCTGCATTGAGAATGAATCGCTCTTTGGCAATGACGGCGTTCCGCTGGATTCACTCTATGTCTTCGGGACGATTCACGGAACCGGCAGCAGCCCCGACCCTTCAAGCGAAAACCAGATCCGGAATCCCGGATTTGAGAGCAACGGAAGCTGGACCAATCAGCCCTTTGGCTGGACGCTGCACAGAAACACCGGCGGACATTTCGATGTCCGTTCAGAGGACTCCCGTTCGGGCGGCTACGCACTGCACTGGTATTCGGAAGAAGCGTTCTCCGGCTGTACCGCGTCACAAACGGTACAGATCTATGAGGACGGCACCTACCGCTGCGCTGCTTATATTCAGGGAGATGAAGCGACCTCCTACACGCTGACGTTCACCGCCTCCGACGGGATACAGCGGGAGATCACCGGCACCGGTCAGGGCTGGGCAGTGTGGCAGAATCCTGCCGCGGAACTGACCGTCCGCACAGGGGACACGATCACTGTGACGCTCACGGTATCCGGCGGTGCCGGAAGCTATGGCTCTGCGGATGATTTCAGCATCTGCAAAACCGAAGAACAGCCTGTGATCCGCGGAGATCTCAACCGCGACGGCAAGGTCAGCCGCGCAGATGCCGATCTGCTGCTCTCGTATCTGATTGCTGAGGCCGCAGAGCTTCCCAGAGAAGCCGACCTCAACCGCGACGGCAGAATCAACGCCGCCGACCTCACGCTCCTGAAGCGCGAAGCACTGTAAATTAACTGCGCCCCTCATGTCTGAATGAGGGGCGCATATTACTGTATTGTGTTAAGTATTCTTCTGATAAATGAGCATCAGACCTTTCAGCAGCAGCCGCTCGTCATGAATGATCTTCCGCTTGCAGAACGGAATGATCTTCGGGGCGTTTCCGCCGGTCGCAACGACTGTACACGGCGCTCCGAGTTCCTCCTCGATGCGCGCGGCAATGCCGTCGATCGCAGCAGCAGTGCTGTAAATGATGCCGCTTTTCATGCAGTCAACCGTATTGACTGCGATGATGCTTTTCGGCGGATCGAGACTGATCTCCGGAAGCTGGGAAGCACGGCTCGATAAGGAATCCAGTGCCACACGCACGCCGGGAATGATCAGACCGCCGCGGAAAATGTTGTCACTGTCAACAACGGAAACCGTCGTCGCGGTCCCCATGTCTACGGTAATGACCGGACGGGAATAGTAGTGCGCCGCCGCGACTGCATCCGCGACACGGTCACTGCCCAGTGCCGCCGGATTGTCAATCTGAATTTTCAGTCCGGTCTTGATGCCGGCACCGACGATCATCGGATCCAGCCCGACCGTTCGCAGCAATGCCTTTCGCAGAGTCTGCGTCACGGGCGGAACCACAGAGGAGAGGATGCAGCCCGCAAATGCGGTATGCTGCAAGCAGTTCAGCTCCAGAACCGTCTTCACCAGAACCGTATATTCCAGCTCCGTGGAAAGATGTGCCGTAGACAGCCGCTCCGTAAAGAGGAAGCCGTCCGCATCAAATGCGCCGATTACTATATTCGTATTGCCGATATCGACAGCTAAAACCATATTTCACGCTCCGTCAGGCTTCTTTGCGTTTACTCTGCACATTGCTCATCGGCAGGAAATGCGCCTGATACAGCGCCGTACCGACTGCGCCGCAGACAACCGTTGTCAGCAGCATTTCCACGACGGCATTCAGTCCGACGAAGGTGCAGATGAACACGAGAATGTTCTGACCGTTGATTTTCTCCTGCATGTAGTCCGTATTGCCGAAGAGCAGCACCAGTGCGCTCATGAACAGCGCGGTGTTCAGGAATGCGGCGCTGAAGCCGGAGACAAAGCTCGTTGTTTTGCCGCCGATCTTCTTTTCGAGTGCGCGGTGCAGCAGACCGACCAGCAGACCGTCCAGCGCACGCGGCACAAACCGCTGTACGAATGCGAGGAACGGGTTGATATCAAACAGAATGATACCCATGCCGCTGGGGACGCCGATGCTGAGGCACTGCAAAAAGCTCAGCAGTCCGAAAATGGATCCCATGACGAGTCCGCCTACGGGTCCGAGTGCGATCGCGCCGATCGCGAGGGGGATGGTGTTGAGTGTGATGACCAGCGGTCCGACCGGAATGGAGCCGATCGCCGTGAACGAGAACAGCACTTCGATTGCCGTCAGCATTCCGAGGATCACGATTGCTTTGGTCTTGTCCTTTGTGTTCATTTGAGTTTCCTCCTTGTTGTTATCATTCCCCATCCGGGGATACAATACAGCACTGTCATTATACTGCGAAACGGCGCATTTGTAAACCGTTTTCACATAATTCACTGAAAAATCATTATTTTCGAGAAATGCACTTCCTTTTTTCGCCTCAAAATGGTATAATGATACCAGAAGCCGATTGGCTGACTGAATGAAACGGAGGAAATCCAATGCTGAAAGGGAAAACCGTCGTGCTTGCCGTCACGGGAAGCATTGCCGCATATAAGATTCCGAACCTTGTCCGGATGCTCACAAAGCAGCACTGCAATGTGCAGGTGCTGATGACGCAGAACGCGACGCAGTTCATCAATCCGATCACCTTTGAAACGCTGACCTCGAACAAATGCCTGATCGACACCTTTGACCGCAATTTTCAGTACAGCGTCGAGCATGTCGCGCTGGCAAAGCAGGCAGATGTCGTAATGGTCGCGCCGGCTTCTGCAAATGTCATCGGGAAGATCGCGTGCGGCATCGCGGACGACATGCTGACAACAACAGTCATGGCATGCCCCTGCAAAAAAATCATCGTTCCGGCGATGAATCACAATATGTATCACAATCCGATCGTGCAGGACAATCTGAAACGGCTCGCATCATTCGGCTATGAGATCGCGCAGCCGGACACGGGCAGACTCGCGAACGGCGATATCGGTGACGGCAGAATGCCGGAGGAAAGCGTGCTGTATCAGTACCTTCTGCGGGAAATCGCCTGTGAGAAGGATCTCGCAGGAAAGAAGGTTCTGGTGACTGCGGGCGCGACGCGTGAGGCACTCGACCCTGTGCGGTTCATCACAAACCACTCCTCCGGAAAAATGGGCTGTGCCCTTGCACATGCCGCCATGCTGCGGGGTGCAGAGGTCACGCTGGTCGCCGCACACATGGACGTTGCACCGCCGCTGTTTGTCGAGACTGTTCCGGTTGTCTCGGCACAGGATATGTTCGAGGCAGTGACCACCCGCGCTGCGGATGCCGATATCATCATCAAGGCAGCGGCAGTCTCGGACTACACCCCCGCTGTCGTCGCCGATCACAAGATCAAGAAAGCGGACGGCGGTCTCAGCATTGAGATGCAGCGCACACAGGATATTCTCAAATATCTCGGCGCACACAAGCGCGAGGGGCAGTTCCTCTGCGGCTTCGCCATGGAAACCGAAGATCTGCTGGAGAATTCCCGCAAAAAGCTCACCGCGAAGAACTGCGATATGATCTGCGCGAACAGTCTGCGCACGGAAGGTGCCGGCTTCGGTACGGACACGAATGTCATCACCGTCCTCACGCCGGACGGCGTCTGCGAGCTGGAGAAAATGACCAAGGAACAGGCTGCGCACGCCATTCTCACGCGCATTGCCGCTGCCGGAAACGCCGGACAGTAAAACGCTGCCAATGACTGACAGGAGGTGTCCATCATCGAAGCACTGGAAAAATTCTTTTCGATCATTCTCGGTATTTTCATCGGAATTGCCATCGGCATCTGGTTTCTCGTCCGTGCGGTTCTGCGGCTCATCATCGGCATTCTCCGCGGGCTGATCTGCCTGCTCATTCCCCCGCTGCGCTATAAGCTGCGGCTGCGATGGATGCTCCGCGATGCCGTTCACGGAGACAAAGCGCGGCTTCATACCGGCATTTTCAGCACAGAGGAGCTGAAGGGTGCCGAAACCGACACCGTTTTTCTGCGCATGCGGCAGTGTATGGACACATACCGTTCGCAGAAGCGCCGCCGTCGCGGAAGAAATTCTGTGTATGATGAGACGGACCGGCTGTATCCGGAATTCGTCAAGCAGTTCACACTTGCTGCGGAAACTGTTGATTTCAGCCGCATCCGGCTCTATGACCCGCAGGTGCATCCGGCTTTCGCCACGATGCGCAAAGCGGTTGCAGGCACAGAGGAGCTGCTTGCCAGACAGGAGGAGGCACTGCCGCCGGAGGTCTTGCAGCAGCAGTCATAACAGAAAAAGCGGAGATCAGCTCAAGACCGATCTCCGCTTTTGTTTTTATCCGATTGTCGAGTGGCTGTAAATGTAGAATTTCTCCTGACTTGGCATCCATGCCGGTTCCTTCGGCGGGAAGCTCCGGTCAAATTCTGCTGCCTTCTCAGGCGTAATCAGCGTCGGAGCATCGCTCTCCCGGTAAATCAGGCGCTTGCTGCCGTCCAGTACGCCGGGCTTCAGCTCCTTCACCAGCAGTGCTGTCGGGAAGACGCCGCCCTCCAGACAGATCTGATAGCGCTTGCAGCTCTTGAAGCCGCTGCATACATAGTTCTCCGGATTTCCGTAAATCACAACCGTGTCATAGCCAAGGCGCAAAGCAGCCTCTGCGGAATGCGAAATCAGCATTTTCCCAAGCCCGCGGCGCTGATAATCCGGATGCACAGAGATCGGTCCGAACGAAAGAATCTCTTTGCGGGTTCCGGCTTCATCCTCCAGCCACGAACGCAGGTACATGATGTTCGCGACGATCGTGTCACCGTGCGTGATGACGAATGCCAGCTCCGGAATGAAATCCGCATGTTCACGCATGATATGCACAAAATACGGCTCATCACAGCCGGGCTTATAGACATTCCAGAACGCTTCGCGCGTCAGTTCCTCGACAGCGCGGTAATCAGCGCGCTGCTCCAAACGAATAAAAAACTCCTGATTGTTCATTTTTGTTTTCCTCCTGTAATTGTCCGGCATTACGGGAGGCTTGTGTTGAGATTGAATTCGCAAACCTCCCGTTTACGCTGCAATCTCAGGTCGGCTGTTCTGATACAAACAACGATCTCCTTTATCATCAATTTGCCGGTATCCGGCACATTCAGTATAGCACAGACGGCTCCGTTTGTCAAGTCAGCGGTTATTGACCGGCTCCGGATAGAGGTCGTGGTGCGTCAGGCGCTCCCACGCGACCTGCTCCCATTTGGTTCCGGGCTTGCCGTAGTTGCAGTAGGGGTCGATCGAAATGCCGCCGCGGGGCAGAAATTTGCCCCAGACTTCGATATATGCGGGATCCATCAGCCTGATGAGGTCGTTCATGATGATGTTCACGCAGTCCTCATGGAAATCGCCGTGATTGCGGAAGCTGAACAGATACAGCTTCAGCGATTTGCTCTCGACCATGCGGATGCGCGGGACATACGAAATGTAGATCGTCGCAAAATCCGGCTGACCGGTGATCGGGCAGAGGCTCGTGAACTCCGGACAGTTGAATTTGACAAAGTAGTCACGGCCGGGGTGCTTGTTCTCGAAGGTTTCCAGCACTTCAGGGGCATAGTCCGCCGGGTATTTTGTATGCTGATTGCCGAGAAGGGTCATGCCCTCCTGCTCTTTATTCCGTTCACTCAATTTCGGTTCCTCCCTGTGTTAAATTCTGCCGACGATTTTCAGGTAACGGACAACGGCGTTCAGAATGTCGTGGTAAACATCCTCCATGCCTTCCGGTACAAGGATTGACTGGTCTTTGGTATCGCAGATAAATGATACCGGTCTGCCCTGATAGGTTCCTGCAACGCCGTGCATCACGTCACCGATCAGCTTGACGGTATCGGGCTGCACCTCAAAATGGGCTGCATCAGACATCGGGGTTCTCCTTTCCGCTGACCGGCGTCAGTGCGGGGTCAGCAATGCCGTTTGCTGCGAATGCCGCCGCACGGTCCCGGCAGGTGCCGCAAAGGCCGCAGGGCTTTTCGCCGCCCTCATAGCAGCTCCATGTCAGATGATAGGGCGCGTGCAGGCGCAGACCCTCTGCCACGACATCCGCCTTTGTCTTCCCGACAAACGGTGCTTCAACGCGGAGCTGCTGTCCGCTGCCGAGGAAAATGGCGCGGTTGATCGCGTCATTGAATTCCTGACTGCAATCGGGGTAGGCATTACCCGCGGCATCGTCCGCATGTGCGCCGTAGTAAATGACCTCGCAGCCGTGTGAGAGCGCGATGCTCGCCGCCGAGGACAGGAACAGCCCGTTCCGGAACGGCACATAGGTCGAGACCGGTTTGCCGTCTGTCTCACTGAGCTGCTCGGCATAGGATTCCTTCGGGATTTCGGCGCTGCTGCCCTTGAGCAAAGAGCAGTCGGAGTCCGCGAAGATCGCGGCGAGGTCGAGCGTTTGCAGCTTCACGCCGTAATATGCGGCAACTGCCTTTGCCGCGTCGATCTCCTTCGTGTGCTTCTGTCCGTAGCTGACGGACAGTGCAAGCACCTCATCCGCGCCGTACCGTTCGGCTGCCAGCGCCAGACAGGTCGTGCTGTCCAGTCCGCCGCTGAATAAAACCAGTGCTTTCATTATTTGACACCCTCCGTAATCAGTCTTTGCAGGTTCCAGTCCTCGCGGAATTTCCCGCAGAAGGTCTGTGTCACGGTTCTTGCGGAGGCATTGCGGATGCCCCGCGCCGTCATGCAGCTATGCGTTCCGGCGATGACCACGCCGACATCCTGCGAGCCGATCGCTTCCGTCATGATCTCGGCAATATCCGAGCCAAGCCGCTCCTGTAGCTGAAGCCGCTTCGCCGCAAGGTCGCAGATGCGTGCGATCTTGCTCAGCCCGATGACCTTGCCGTTCGGGACATATGCCACATTCACCGACATATCGTACATCAGCGCCATGTGGTGTTCACAGTAGGAGAACACCTCAATATCACGTATAACGACCGGTCCGGCGTTTTTCGGCGCATCAAACCGCTTATTGAACATCTGCGCAATATCGTGATTGGAATATTGGATTCCCGCGAAGATTTCCCCGTACATCCTTGCAACACGCGCCGGAGTCTCGATGAGTCCCTCTCTGTCAGGATCCTCTCCGAGCGCG
>CAMNAY010000035.1 GCA_946531975.1 uncultured Ruminococcus sp.
CATCGAAGGTGCAGGCGCGGGCATCGAAGGTGCGGGCGCGGGCATCGAGGGTGCGGGCGCGGGCATCGAGGGCGCAGGCGGAACATAGCTGTACGGATTCTGCGATGCAGATGCAGGCATACTCATCGCGGCGGCATCGCAGGTGTCCTCCGGTGTTGCAATCGCAGGTACCGGATGCGGCGGGGCACTGACCGGTGCAGGCGCAGGTGCCGGAAATACCGCCGGCGGAACTGCCGTCACACCGCTAACCGGAGCAGCAGGGCCGCTGCCGGCTGTCGGCATCCGGACCGGACGGGAACCGCCGGTCGTTACCGGTACGCCGATTGAATCCTGTGTCTGCCTGACCGGCGGGACATGCAGATAATCACCGATCTCTGCCGCAGAGAAGACCTTGCGGACAGAAAGCCAGTTCAGGAACTCTGAAATCTTGTCCTCGCCCTGTTCAGACGGACGCACCACAGCTCCGGTCACAATTTCCTTGATAAACCGGAGCATGTCCTCATTTTCTTTCGGCGCATAGTTATTTTGCAGCGGGCAGAACACAAACTGCATCCGCTGCTGCTTATAGTTATAGAATACATAGTCGGTATCCATAACGAGCTTTTGCAGCGTCAGGCGCTTCGCCTCCATTTCCATGAAGGTCTCGATCGTCTGCGCAGCAAGCCCCAGCACCTCCTCCTGAGAAAAGGCGCTGCGGGAAAAATATTCCTTCAGGCGGAAGCAGCAGCTGACATCATAGCTGATCTTATAATGCGGAAGATCCTTGTCCGCAACCCGCAGCAGTCCGTCCGGAATCCTGCGGTCCGCGCTGATGTCAAGCAGATCCAGCTCAGCAACGTTGATCTGCTCCTTTTTGGAGCATTTCAGCAGCAGTTCCGTTCTGCCCTTCCGCTTTTTCGTATACTTTAAATCCATATTGCCGTGTTCAACCCCGTTCGTCAGCAAAATGTCCAGCTTGTGATGCTTTCAGCCTGCTCTGCACTTTCCTGCTGTGCTTTTTTATACACTGAATACGCTGCATCAAGCATATTCTGATATTGCTCCAGACGCTGATCCACCTGTGTCAGCGCACCGTCCGTCTCACGGAGTACATTCCACGACGCGATCATCGCGTTATAATCCTCCGCGCGCCATGCAGCGTTTGCAGAGCGCAGCTCCGCAGTGATCTGTGTCAGCAGGGAAGTCCGCTCACTCCGGTAGGTACTGACCTTCGCGGCAGCGTCAGACAGTGCGTTCAGATCCACACGAATATACTGTCCCATGTTGCCCTCCCCTTAGTTGAATGCATCCGCGAGCGAGGTGCTCGCTTCTTCCGTCTGCTCATAACCCGCTGCGGCGCAGGTCTTCATAAACTGCACGAAATCCTGAATGTTCAGCTTCTGGGCCTCCAGAATCGGGCGGAGACTGCCGTTATAATACGAGACCACCGCATCGGCAGCCGCACCGTCCCACGTATTCCGCACACGGTTGACGGCTTCCGTCACAGGCTCAAGCTTGGATTCCAGCGAACCGTTCAGGCGTTCCACATTGGACGCCGCCTGCGCAATTTGTCCGGTATCTACGTAAATCGTACTCACTGCAAGCGCCTCCCCTGTTTATTCTTCTTCATCCTCGACATCCGTCGGGTCAACCTTCTCCAGCTTCTGCTTGGCTTCCCGGTATTTGTCAGCCCGTTCGCCGACCACTGCGGCGCATTTCTCGATGTCAATGCCCTCAAAATTTCCGGTATTCAGGCAGCTCCGGATCTCATCCAGCTCGCCGATAATGCTGCCCAGCTCAACAGAAATGCTGTGCAGTTCACTTTGGAAATCCATATGCCCCTCCTGTCAGCCGAATTGCGAAAGCAGACTGCTTTCCGCCTGTTCAAAGCGCGTTGCGGTATCATTCAGATATGCGGCGCAGCGCTGAAGTCTGGTTGAATAGCAGATCTTCATATCCGCACTGGCAGCATAGATCAGTGCCTTCAGATCCTTCAGCTTTGCAAGGCGGTAGAGACCGCTGAGACGGTCATCCAGCGCGCTCAGTCTGCTGTTGACCGCATTCAGCCGTTCTGCCAGCGCACGCAGATCCTGTGTATGCAGCCGGATGATATTATGCGATGCACAATACTGCTGCGCGGTGCGGTATCCGGCATTGAACACATACCGGAAGCCGTCTCTCAGCTTTCCGTAAAGATCGGCACAGAAGGCGCCGAACCGGGCAAGTGCCGCACCCGCATGGACTGCAGCGTCGGTCACAATCGACACCAGGTTCACGATGTTCAGGATCACATCGGCAAGCGGCATTGCGACCGCCGAGACAACCGTCGTTCCGATCACGGCGATCAGCTCCGTCGCTGCCCGCTGAAGGATCGTATCCTCGCCGATGCCGCTCTCCGCAAGTCCCTTGAGCCAGTCGTGAATCGTTCCGACAATGACGATCTGTCCCTCCGGTGAAAGCAGCTCCGTCGTGAGATAATGCATATCCGGACCCAGAAGCTGAAGCAGCTCTGCCGCAGATGCATCCTCTCCCATCAGACCGGTCTGCTGACCGCCCATGGCACGCTCTGCCAGTGCCATCAGCGCATGGCAGACTGCCCGCCGCTCATCCTGCGGCAGCTTCATCACCGTCATGCTGAGACGTTCCGCAAGAACCGAAAGCTCCTTGCGGTGATCCGTCAGGTCATTGTAGTGACCGTGTTCGTAGTCGTACAGATTCTCGATCTCATGCGAGCCGAGAAACCCGTTGGTACCGGTATTGATCAGATACCGGTGATCCTCCGGAACAATCGGATTGCCCAGCACATTCACATAGTCGTTGTTGCCGCGGATCGTATACATTCTTTCGCAGCGGTTGTTGAATTCCTCCTCGCCGAGCAGATCCCTGAAATAGTCCGCTGCTTCGGGCGAGAAGCCCTGTCCGTCGAGCGAAATCAGCGTGTCAACCAGATAACCGTAGCGGGAGGCAAGCATCGCATACTGTCCCTGATTGCCGCCCTTGGAATGTCCGGTCAGATAGACATTCGTATCACTGTTGACATGGAGACCTTCCATAACAGAATCCAGATATCTGCATCCCGCCTCCTCATAGGGCGTCGAAATGCTTGCCAGACCGTGACCGTTGTCATACCAGCGCCCGTCGCCGGTGCCGCGGTAGGCGACATAGACATCCTGCGCGTGTTCGGGGCTGTCTCCGCTGTAAAACGCACAGCCGATTGCGCCGGTGTAATCGCCGCCCATATGGTCGCTGTACGAATACAGGTGCAGCCCTGCAACCTCCGAGTTCGGATTCGAGTGCAGATATGTCATAATGCGGTCGTAATGGCCCTGCTCATCCGCAGCGAGTGTGGAGCGGTCGATCGCATTCATGACCTCCTCAAATGTCGGCGCATCGGTATCGAAGTTTTCGGGACAGGTGTTGAGATACATGAATGTATCGAGAATCATGCTGGTATCGGTCTGACCTGAGATCTCAGGCGGGAATGTCTGAGCTGCCATGAATGCTCACCTCCATCTGTGGATATCGGTTTCAAACGATCCGTCAACGGAAAGCGTGCCGGATGTCTCGCACCATTTGCCCCTGCGGTCCCATTCATAGCGGTCGGATGATGTCTGAATGGAATCGTAAGCCTGCTGATCGCTGACATAGCAGACTGCAAATCTTGCCGCGATCCGATGCGCCTTCAGCTGTTCTGCAAGCGCATCCATTTCCGCGTCCTTCTGCTCTGTGCCGTGCGAGGGCGGCAGGAGCAGCAGTGCATTGATATCCGCACGCTTCTGCCCGGCATATTCCTCGAAGCTCATCTGCGCATCGAAGATATCTGCCAGCGCCGTGCGTTCATTGACGCTGTAAATCACGCGGCAGGTGCCGTACACCGCCTGTGCGGATTCTGTCAGCACACGCGCTGTCTGCGGTGCGTACTTCACCGCAACATAGTTATCCAGATACCGGATGCTGCCGTCCTCATTGCGGAGCGCAGAGACAAGAATCCGGCTGTCGGGAGCATCGGCTGCGGAAACATAAATCCGCAGAGAAGATGCGGTCGGCTGAAAATCGTCGATCGGTTCTGTATATACAAAATCCATTCCGTATTTTTCCTGCATGTACGTCACGCAGGCATCGACGGAAAACGCTTCTTTTCTATGAAACATACATCCATACACTCCCAAACAAGTTATTGCTGTGACGGACAGCAGTGCCAGCTTTCGCGCACAGTGTCTGATCATTGAAGTCTCCTCCGGTTTTGGGTCCATTGCAGTTCAAGGCGGTCCGGTGTCGGAGAATGCCCGCAGCGCAAAGAGCGCGTGCGGGGACTTTGCCGGTTTGGTGAATGCGCGCAGAGCCGCAGCATCCGCGCCGCGGCTCTGCACAGCGCGCAAATTCACCGAAAGGAAAAAGCTGCCCGGATCAGCGGAATGCGTCAGCGAGCTGGGTTGCTGAGTTCTCGACCGTATCGTAAGCATCAGCAACATTCGTGTTCAGGAAGCGGACATAATTGTCGATGAGATCCTGATACTGCTGGAAATATTTCTGGGCGAACGAGTCAAAAGAAGCTTTGGTTGCTTCATATGCTTCACCGGTCCAGATACGGCCCAGAGCGTTGATTTCAGCCTGGCTTTCATTCAGTGTATCACGAAGTTTCAAATTCAGTGCATTGAGAGCAGATGCAATTTCACGTACCTGATCGGTACTAAGTGTTATACGTGGCATAATAACTCCTCCTTAATTCGCAAGTTTCTTGACCTGCGAGATATTGTCTTCCATGCGCTGCGTATAGAGCTGACTCTGCTTCATAAGCGTCTCGCTGTCAACCTGAAGCTTTTCGGACATTCTCTGGAGGTCGTCAGTCAAGCCCTGAATCTGTGCGACATAAGCAAGATTGTCCGGCGACTCCCATGCCGATCCCATTGTCTCAGCACGCTGCATCAGCTGCTTGCTGATCTCAGCATACCGCTGAGAAAAGTCGCTCAGCTTCGCAGCTGCCTCGTTGAGTCCTTGCGAATCAACTGAAAACTGTTTTCCCATTTGTTCATTCCTCCTTAGCAGAATAAAATAGAATTGGGTTTTTATATCAATATGAGCCGCGAGCCGTTGCAGATTCCCTGCTCTGCCGCAGTCATATTAATATCATAGATCGCACCGGTTTCCGCGCTGCAAAGCACACTCTGCACCGAAGGCCGGTATGCCCCTTCGGTCAGCTCGGCAGCAAGCGCCGAGATCAGCGGTACCAGTGCTCCGACGAAGCTGTCCGCCGGAACACGGACATCAAACCGTTTCTGTGCAGCAGGAACCTGCACCTCAATCAGAAACTTTTTAGCCATCGGATTCATCACCGCCTTCCGCAAGCATCTTGCACAGCACCGCCTTGCCCTTCTGGAACACATAGCCCAGCGGGGACGCGATCGGCGTGCGCATCGACGAATCCGAGACTGCCGTCTTGAGCTGATACTGCTCGGTGACGCCGCCGCCCATCCAGATGCCGTCGCCTTCGCTGATCTGCGTCTTATACCATGTATTGAACGAGTAATTGGACACTGCCTTCGCCGTATCCGCAAAGATCGCATGCATCCGGAAGACGGTCTGCATCTTTTCCATGATCAGCTGGAAGCGCTCGGAATATTTCGCCTCATCGTCCGTTCCGGCTGCATCGACTGTGCGGAACAGTTCGATGACAGATGCTGCCGAAACGAAGATCAGCATACATTTTTCAAATTCGGGAATCGGCTGACCGTCTGCGACAGCAGCCTTGTGCGCCTTGAATCTGCGCACAGTCTCATCAAAGAGCGTCCGGATCTCTGCCTTGCAGGATTCCTGATCCTGACAGAGCTTCAGACCGGTTCCGGCAAATGCAGCCGCATCAAGCTCCAGCTTTCCGTCCGGATCGAAGACGATCACAGAGAAGCCGGCAGCGGAGACCAGCAGCCTTGTCAGCATGCTGATGAAATCCGCATAGCTGTCATCCTGCGAAAGCACGATGTCCATTTTCTTTGCAGAGAAATCGTAATACTGCATCTTCAGCGTGGACTTGTTCACGCCGACCGGCAGCATCCACGGGGTATCCGGGCGCAGGTGCGGCTCTGCAAATGCGACATCCACGACATCCGGCAGCACGGGAATCGGTTCGGCGCAGGCGCCCTTCCAGCTGCTGCGCAGTTCGCTGCACTTCCGCCGGATTGCATCAAACACCGCCTCGCCGTCCGTAACGGCAGCCGTCTGGAATTCCAGAATCGCACCGTGCTTGACGAGACCGCGCCCGGGAATCTTTGCGGGATACAGCCCGTCGGTCTTTCCGAACACCGTCGAATAATCGGAGGGGTCATTGACCTGAAGCATCAAAAACTGCTTGAAATTCTGTGTGATCCGGTACCGGACCGAGTTCTGTGTCGTTGCAGTCAGAATGAAATAGATGCCGTACTTGACGCCCTCACGCGAAAGGAACAGAATATCATCCTCCGAATCGCCGAACAGCTCTGCGAAGGACGCATAATTGTTCACCAGAACGATGATTGCAGGCATTCCGGTGCAGTCCGGATGCGCATTCACATACTGCTGATAATCCATGCCGCAGCCGGAAAGCAGCTTCTTTCTGCTGCGGATCTCCGCATAGAGGTGCCGGATCAGACGGAGGAGCTTCTCGCTGTCATTTCCGAGCAGGATATCACCGACCTGCGGCGCATCCCGAAATGCGCGGAGCGTCTCGTCAAAGTCCAGCAGATAGAGGTTCAGCTCCTGTGCGGAATGCTCCAGAATCAGCGAATACAGGATCATATTCAGCAGCATGGACTTTCCGGAGCCGGCAGCGCCGTAGATCAGGACATTGCCCTCCGCCGAGATCGGCAGGGTCAGGAGTCCCTGTGCCTGATGCGCCGGGTCATCGTACTCACCGATCAGCGGGTTCAGCACAAAGCGTTCCTGCGTCTTTGCATAATCCGCGGCATATTTCTTCCGCAGCGTATCAATCGTAACGACCGCGGGGATCGGATCCAGCCAGAGCGCTCTGGCGTGAACATGCTCCTCATCCGCGACCCGTCTGAGGTACTGTGTAATGGTATCGAGCTGCTTGGCAGTCTTTTTTGCATCGGAGCGCAGCCCTGTATGGCGCGGCGGCTTGGCGGAGCGCAGAACATGACCGTTCATGTCGATCACATCCACACTGTCGTCCTTTTCCAGCAGAACTTTATCCGCCGGGAAATATTCCGCACCTGCCCATGCAGACTGTCCGATCTCGAACAGCTCATTATAGCCGACCTGAAGATAAAAGCGTCCGGTATCGGAAAGCTCGGCAGCATCCGGCCGCTTGAGCATGTCCATACTGTCCTGCTTATCCTGCACCTTGAGGCAGACACGGAAGCGCGTGTTACTGAGGATCTGCTCATCGACCACGCCGGAGGGCTTCTGTGTCGCAAGAATCAGGTGTACACCGAGGCTTCGTCCGATACGCGCCGCACTGGTCAGCTCCGTCATGAACTCACTCTGCTGTGTTTTCAGCTCCGCGAACTCATCGGCAATGATAAACAGGTGCGACAGCGGTTCGCTGACAAGCCGTTCGCGGTACAGCCGCTGATACTGATAGATATTGATATTGCTCTCACCGATCAGGCTGCTCGCCTTGGAGAGCAGGCTCTGGCGGCGCTTCAGCTCACTGTTGATCGAAACGAGCGAGCGCTTGATCGCAGAGCCGTCGAGGTTCGTGATGATGCCGGCGGTATGCGGCAGATCGAGAAACGCCTGCGCCATGCCGCCGCCCTTGTAGTCAATCAGAATGAAGGAGACTTCCTCCGGATGAAAATTGACTGCAAGAGAAAGGATATATGTGATGATGAATTCAGATTTACCCGAACCGGTCATACCGGCGATCAGACCGTGCGGACCGTGCGCCCGTTCGTGCAGATCCAGCACAAACTCATCGCCGAAGGCATTGACGCCGACCGGTGTCGCGAGGCTCTTGATCGGATTGTTTTCCTTCCAGCGCAGCAGCGCATTCAGATGCTCGACCTTGCCGACATTCATCAGCTGAAGGAAGGTAATCATCTTCGGGAGCTGTGCAGCGGCATCGCTGCTGTCCAGTTCGGTATTGGCAAGCTGTCTGCTCAGAACCGCTGGATCATAATGCAGTTCCAGATCCGGTCTGAATTCGACAAAAGCGCCGGATGTATCATTTTTATCATAAAGCTTTCCGAACGGCGCGCCGTTCTCGGACCAAAGCTCAATGACCTTTGCGCACTCCTTCGGGAGCAGATTGAACTCGCCGAACACCGCGGCGACGGTCATGTGCAGATCCTTCTTGCTGGAAAGCAGATTCCGGATGCACGGGACACGCTGAAACAGCGTTTTGCTGAGTGCAAAGATCAGATAGTACGGCTGTTCATCTGCAAGGTCGGCATCGCTCAGCTCCAGACGGTAGCTGATGATCCGTTCCAGATATTCCGACACGACCTTTGCTTCCGCTGCATCTGTCGCGACAAAGCGGAAGGTCTTTTCCTGATTCCAGACATGCGGCAGCCATTTCACAAATTCCAGCTGCTCCGCATCCTGCCGGTCATAAAGAACAATGAGCTTGACCTCGTCATAGCTGCACAATGCTGCGAGCTGAATCAGCAGACCGACCGCAAAGGAACGGATCTGCTCCTTTTCGCCGACAATACCGATCGACTCATCCAGCAGTGACACCGCGACCGGAACATCCTGAAGCACGTTCGGAGACTCACACAGCTCCGTCATTTTCGCTTCCAGATCATCCTTCTGTATGGAAAACCGCGGTGCATTGTAGTTCAGCTTGCCGTACATCGGAATGGTGCCGGTGCCGATGCGCAGTTCCAGAAAATCATTCTGCCCGATGCTGCGGTTCCAGAGGCTGTTGCTGCGGTTGAGAATGCGCTGCTCGCACTCCTCCATACTGATCCGGTTTTCATGCAGGATCTCGCACTGGAGCTCACATTTTTCCTTGATATCGGTTCTGCGCTCCTCCAGATAGGCATTGTAGCTGGAACGGCGCAGTTTTTCCTTTTCCGCCTTGACCTTGCTCTGATACTTTCTGGTCAGTGTCGGCCAGAGCAGCGTTCCGAGGCACATACTGCCGGACATCGCGATCGAAGGAATCGCCGACCGGACATTTCCCGTCGAGAGCGCATTGATGACAGCAAAAATGCCGGTTGTCATCGACGCCATTGCCATGGTCATTGCCGGACCGATCGTCAGGATCACCGGCATTTCTTCGCCCTTGCCGTTGGAGGGCGGTGATTCGATCTGGATTTCTGCGGGTGTGATGTCGCGCTTGAAGCGCGGAGAACGGTCAAAATACTGTGTTTCTGTTTCCGGAAGTTCCTCGTCCGATTCTTCCTCCGTATACGTTTCCGGAATCAGCGGCTTCAGCGCATCCGCATGCAGCACCGCCCGTCCTTCCGGATTATTGAGTGCCAGAAATCCGTTTCCGACAATCATTTTCAAGCCCATGACAAAGATGAGGTCGCCGTATTTCAATTCTGCATTGGTCTGACGAATGCCGTTGACAAAGGTTCCGTTCAGGCTTTTCTCATCGGTCATGATCCATCTGCCGCCCTGAAAGCGCAGCACCAGATGCTCTGTTGAGACATAGTGGTTCTGATAGGTCAGCGTGCGCGGAATCCTTCCGCTTCCGACGGTGATCTCGAAAGGATCCGGCACCTGCACCAGCCGGTAGCGCATGCGGTCCTCAGTCTCCTGCTCCACAAAGGCGTAGATTCTGCTGCCCGCAGGATCGGGCTTGCCCTTGCAGCGCTTAAAGATCAGCAGTTCATTTTCGCCGCTCAGAACAGCGGCTCCGGACGGGTCCGATCCGGCAGCATGGCTCTCTCCGCCCCTGACCAGTTCATAATCTGCCGGAGCCTTGAGCTGCCATTCATCGCCGACCGCCTCAACGCAGGTGAATTTTTTTCCTGCCGCATCGGTAAACCAGTACTGACCGGAAACCTTCTGCGGCAGCGTAATCGTACTCATATAGTCGTTGCAGATAAAATTAATAATCATCAGGATACTCTCCGAAATCTGCTGCGGGGTTCACTTTGCCGTGCGCAGCATATCAGTTATGTTCTGCAAAAATTCAGGTTAAAAAAATACAGGTTCTGTGATGTCAAAGAATCGGTCCGACGAAATACCCGCTGAACAGGTCGGATTTCGTCGTGAGATTATACATTCTGCAAATAATTGTCTATATTTTACCATATATATCATAGATTGTCAAGCATCAAGCCGGAGAATTCTGCCCGATCCTGTTCCTGCCCGCCGCCCCTGTGAATCTGCTTTTGCAGGAAAACGCCTCTCTGAACAGCAAAAAACCCCGCATCACTGGTTTTCAGTGGTGCGGGGCTGTTTTTAACTTGCATTCAGTCTACTAAGGTCGCTGATTTTTAGAGGATGCGTTGAAAACCAAACTTCTGCGGGCGTATGATCAGTAACTTTCACTGCCCAATCGCCGCCGGGATATGGGGCATTTCCCTGTGAAACGAGAATGTTTCCAGTATGATGATACAGGATTACCTGATGTGGAGCGGCACCAACCGGCAGGCGCTGTGCAAGCCCTGTTATTTCGTAAAATCAATGATCGTATCCAGAAACGCAGTGGGCTGATCG
>CAMNAY010000036.1 GCA_946531975.1 uncultured Ruminococcus sp.
GACCGTCGATGAGGTCGTACCGGCTGTCCGCCCTGTTTCCGGAAGCGGCGCCAAGCTCGATCCCTTCGTCATCAACTGCAACCTGAATACACTCGTCCGCAAGCAGTATCTCATGTCGCTTGCAGGCAGCGGTCACTATGCTGAGCTGCATGTCTATGACCACAATTCCGTTTTCCTGTATAAATGGTATCTCTCCGGCGAGGGCTTCGACCCCGCTTCCGCAGAGGACTGGAATGTCACGGACGGTCTGCTGATTGACAGTCAGACCGGAACAGTCAGCATCGACCCCAAGGGGAAGATGCACGGACAGCTCTCCTTCTCTGTCCCGACCGCGGAGCCGGAACCGGAACCGGAACTGCCGCTCCCCGGCGGCGGAACCTCCGATGAACTCGCAATGTACGATGCCTTCGCAGGCGGCGGAGACTACTACAACGGCGGCGGAGACTCTATGGATTATCAGTATTCCCGCAAGGAGCTTGCTGCCAAGATCGTCGAGAAGCAGAACCAGCTCAAAACGCTGAACCTCGACCTGCGCGCAGCACAGATCGCCTTCGACGCAGCAAAAAAGCAGAAGATCGACGGAAAGGTCGTCGCAGAGATTGACGGCGTCGTAAAGAAGATCGGTTCGGCATCGGGCGAATCCGACATGCTGCCCGCTGAAAGCGATTTCGATGCGCCGGAAATGTACGACCCCTATCAGGAGGCTTCTCCCGATGACAACGCATTCGCGGTCATCGAGGGCAAGGGCAGCAAGGAGGTCGCATTCAGCGTCAGCGAGATGAGCCTCGCGAAAATGTCCGTCGGCACCACGGTGAATGTCATGTCCTATGAGAGCGGGGAAAGCGGCATTGCCGAAATCACCAAGATCGACGATACGCCGGTCTCATACTCCGGCGGATACGGCTCCAATCCCAATTCTTCGTTCTACACAGTACACGCTGCATTGGACAACAATTCCAGCTTCAGACTCGGTGAATGGGTCAATCTTTCCGCAGACAGCTCGTCCTCTCCGGAATCGTCTGCCAGCGGCGCAGTCTATCTGCCGATTCACTATGTCCGGCAGGAGGGCGGCGACTTCTATGTGATGAAGCAGGGCAGCGACGGCAGACTCGAAAAGCAGTATGTCCGCGCCGGAAAGATCCTGTGGGGCGACATGCTCGAAATCACCGGCGGTCTGGATATGAAGGATAAGATCTGCTTCCCGTTCGGCAAGAATGTCCGCGAGGGCGTCAAGACAAACGAAACCACCGAAATACTATATCCGACGCGCTAAGGGAGGCAGCAGAACATGTTTGAAAATATCAGATTGTCCTTTCAGGGCATTTTCTCCCACAAGATCCGTTCGTTTCTGACGATGCTCGGCATTATCATCGGCATCGCCGCGATCATCGCGATCGTCTCCACAATCGAAGGAACCCGTGAGGAGATCAAAAACAACCTGATCGGTGCCGGCAACAACGCCGTCACTGTTCAGCTCACAGAGGGCGAATGGCCCGCAGATTTCAGCTGGGGCGGCGTACCGGATTACATCCGCGTCGTGCCCGATTCCGCCAAGCAGCGCATTCTTGATCTGAAAGAGGTCGAGCGCTGCTCCTTCTACCGCTTCCGCAGCAATCCGGAAAACCTGTTCTATATGGATCAGAAGATCGAAACCGCAACCGTTTTCGGCATTGATCCGGATTACTTCGAGACAAAGGGTCTTGATATCGCGGCAGGCATCAGCTTCACGGAGGATATGTACAAGTCCTTCTCCAAGTCGGCGATCATCGACCAGGCCATCGCGCGCGGCATCTTCCCCGGAGAGAATCCCCTCGGCAAGGTGCTGGACATCAACGGCGAGCCGTTCCGCATCATCGGCGTCGCAGTCCCCCGCAGCGGCTTTGAGCCGACCATCAACACCGTCGAGGACTACTACACCTTCAACCAGAGCTCCGGCGGCATGATCTTCATTCCGACCGGCGACTGGGGCATCTGCTTCCGCTATGATGAGCCGCAGAACTGCATCGTCAGAGCGGTCGATACCGACAGCATGACGCAGGCAGGCAAGAAGACCGCAGACATCCTCAACGAAAACGTCGGAAAAGTCCAGAACAACGGCGGCGAAGATCAGTTCGGCGAAGGCGGCAGCATCCAGATCGAGTACAAGAGCGAAAGCCTGCTCGAACAGGCAAAGGCGCTTCAGGATCTCTCCAAATCCACCAACAGCATGCTGATCTGGATTGCAAGCATCTCGCTGCTCGTCGGCGGTATCGGCGTCATGAATATCATGCTCGTGTCCGTCACAGAGCGCACCAGAGAAATCGGTCTGAAGAAGGCGCTCGGCGCAAGAAAGCGCCGGATCCTTGCACAGTTCCTGACCGAAGCAGCCGTGCTGACCAGCATCGGCGGCATCATCGGTGTCCTTTCCGGCATCGGGCTTTCAAAGATCATCGCAAACCTCGCGCAGGTACCGGTCGCTGTCTCGACCTCCGCAATCATCATCGCGGTCGTGTTCTCGACCGTCGTCGGTGTCGTCTTCGGTCTGATCCCGTCTGTCAAGGCTGCAAACCTCAATCCGATCGACGCACTGCGCTACGAATGATCCCACCCGCAGCATACAGGCTGTGATTCCCCTGCCGCGGACGCTTCCTGTGCCGCGCACCGGGTCCGGTCTGCTCCTGCCCCGTCTGATCTGTCTCTGCGGATCCGGCGGGGCAGCGTTTTTTTGCGCAAAATTTCTGCCGAACGGTTGCAATCCGCAGGAAAATGTGTTATACTTATAATGTATGAGAATATGGATGCGCCGAAAAGACAATGGCTGACGGCATCTGAAAGGAGGGAATCGGCGAATGATCTGGGAAATGATCCGGAACTGGTGGCAGGCGCTGCTGAACGTGATGCACTCGATCAGCTTCGTCGATTTTCTTGATATCGCGCTGCTGACGTATCTGGTCTATATCCTGTTCAAATTTGTCCGCGAAACCAGAGCAGGACAGCTCATGAAGGGCATCGCGCTGCTGGTCGCGTTTTATTTCATCAGCCTGCTCGCAGGACTGAAAGCACTCAATAAGATCACCGAAAATGTGCTCGGCTCCGGACTGCTCGCGATTGTCGTGCTGTTCCAGCCGGAACTGCGGCGTGCGCTCGAAAAATTCGGACAGGCTACCTCGCGCCTCCCGCTCTTTGCCCTCGGTGACAGCGAGGAGGTCAGCGGCCGCTGGAATACCGCAATCCCGATCATCTGCGAATCCGCAGAGCAGCTCTCAAAAACCACAACCGGTGCGCTGATCGTCATTGAACGCGGCACCAAGCTCGGCGAACAGATCATGAACGGTACAGTCATGAAGGCAGTCCCCAGTACAGAGCTGTTCGGCAATATCTTCTATAATAAAACCCCGCTCCATGACGGCGCCGTCATCATGCGCGACGGCATCATCTGGGCAGCGGCATGTTTCCTGCCAAAGCCCCAGAAGGAGGAGCTGATCGACAAGCACCTCGGCTCCCGCCACCGCGCCGCGATCGGCATGAGCGAAAACTCCGATGCGCTGGTCATCGTCGTCTCCGAGGAGACCGGTCAGATCTCCGTCGCACAGGACGGCGTCCTGACACGGAATTATACCAAGGCATCCCTTGAGCGTCTGCTCCGGCTGACGCTGCTCCCGCAGGACAATGACTCCGGCAGCCTGCTCCCCTTCCGCCGCAAGCGGAAGCCCGCCGCAGAACCGGAATCCCGCACTGCACAGACCCCCAATCCTGCGAAAGCCCATGACAGCACACGGCGCCATGCGCCTGCAAAGCGCCGCCCCGCCGCCGTCCCTCACAAAAAGCCGGAGCATCCCGCATCCGTACAGCACAAGGAGGTGAACGGCGATGAGTAAAACAACACCCGATGCGCTGAAGGACAAGACCCGCACAGTGCTCAAGCGGCTGCGGATCCGCAAGCCGACCCGCACAGACCTGATCTACCTCACGCTGTCCTTTCTGATCGCATTCTTCTTCTGGGTGTATATCGCAGCAAAGATCAGTCCGGACACAACCGTGTCCCTGTCGAATATCCCCATTACCATTGATACAGCCGGCACCAAAGCCGCAGGCTATGACCTCAGTGTCATCGACTACGAAAAGGGCAGCGACGGCAAAAAGCTCACCGTCAACTGCACGATCCGCGGCTCGCGTACTTCGATCGGCGGTCTGAGCCGCGGCGATGTCGTCGCCTATGTGGACTTCGATTCCACTGTGACCGACACGGTCGGCAGCCAGACACTCCCGATCAAGCTCCGCAGCTCCAACGGCAGAGAATTCGATAACTATACGCTCTCAAAGAAGACCCTTGAGGTCACGATGGATCACTACAAAACCGTGGAAATTCCGGTTCTTGCTTCCGATATCCAGTATCCGAACCTCACCCGCAGCGATGAGGTCATCATCGACTCCGAAAAGATCTCCGCGGAGCCTTCCGTCGTCAAGATCTACGGACCGAGCGCGCAGCTCTCAACGATCGACCATATCCGCGTGACAATCGACGACAGCGAAGAGCTGACCATGAACAAAACCTTCACGAACTGCAATCACTTTGATCTGGTCGATGACGAAGGCAATACCGTCTCTGATTCGGCATTTCAGGTTCAGGTCACCAGCTTCTCGGTCTATATGCCGGTCTATTACACCAAGACGCTTCCGGTGACGATCGAGCTGTCCAATGTCCCTGAAAACTTCGATACGTCCTTCCTTCTTGAGCGTGTCCGCCTGAATGCAAACGGAGAATTCACACTGCCGGGATACGGCGACAACAATCTCCCGATCACGATCCGGACATACAGCCGCGAAAACAAGGCAAAGCTCGACCAGATGGATTCGTGGCCGATTGAACCGCAGATCCCGCTGTATTCATTCTCCATCAACTGTCAGATTGAGCTGCCGGTCAAGATGATCGACGGCTACACGGATGAATCCGAGCTCGGAACGATTTATGTCACGCTGGATTCGTCAGATCTGATCGCAAGCACACGCGTCATCAAGAACAGCGATATCCAGTTTATGACAGGTCCTGCGACCTATAATTACGCCCTGCAATCACCCGCGGGCAATACGATCATCACACTGATCGGCACCCCGGAAGCGGTCGCAGAAATCGACGCTGCCGACCTGCGTGCAACAATCAATCCGCTGAGCATTTCCGCGACGCAGGACGGTACCTTCCCGCAGGCATTTACCGTCACGCTGCCGGATTCGGCAACGAAGGTCTGGGTCAGCCCGCAGCCAAAAGTCAATATCACGGTCAGCATCACGTAGCGGTGCTGAAAATCCGCACAGAAAGCAGCCCCGAAGCGATAAAAAACGCTTCGGGGCTCGTTTTATGCGCAATCGTTACAGTCAGCGAAACAGCGGCATTCTTCCTGTGCCGCCGACCTCTGTCACAGTCATGGACGCGGCAAAGACCGCCGGTGCCGTTCCGGTCACGGGAAGATTGATCGGCGCACCGGAGACATTCACCAGCGCCCATGCGGTACCGGCGGGGAGATATGCCACCGCAGAGCCGGTGACCAGGGTGCCGCCGTCTGCCGGAACCGCCAGTGCGCCGGAATAGCCCAGCACAGTCTGACCGTCAAGCGACTGCAGCGCGATCACCGCATCGGCAGCGGCGCCGTCAGACTGAACCAGCACCTGCCATACAAAGGCGTATACGCCAGCCTCTGACACCAGCACAGCCCTGCTCGCAGTGTCATAGCTCAGACCGTCGCCGGTCTGCCGGAGCGTACCCGTCATCGGAATCGCAGCGCCGTTTGCAAGCGCAGTCTGTGCCGTTGCGAGCTGAACGCTCAGCGTATCCGGCTCTGTTCTCGGCACGGGAACCGGCGGCTGAGGCGGCTGCGGGGGCTGCGGCGGATACGGATACGGCGGGTACGGGCAACAGCCGCCCCTGCCGTAGCTTGCATCAATCAGCATATACATCACTCTTTTCTGTGAGATTCCGGTGCGCTACCTGCCCGCACCGGTACTAACAGAATATGCGATGCCGCAGAAAATGGTGAAAGCCCGCTCCGGAAACCGGAACGGGCTTTTGATGCTGTGTAATAAATCCAGAAAAGACCGGAAAATCAGCGCTTGGAGAACTGCGGTGCGCGGCGAGCTGCCTTGAGACCGTACTTCTTTCTTTCCTTCATTCTCGGATCACGAGTCAGGTAACCTGCCTTCTTCAGAGCGGAACGAAGCTCAGCGTTGAACTGGAGCAGAGCGCGGGAAACACCGTGACGGATCGCACCTGCCTGACCGGTCACACCGCCGCCTGCAACAGTGCAGACAACGTCGAACTGACCGGTGGTCTCGGTCAGCTCAAGCGGCTGACGGACAATCAGCTTCAGGGTCTCAAGACCGAAGTACTCATCAATGCTTCTGCCGTTGATGGTCACATTGCCGGAGCCCGGATAGAGGCGAACTCTCGCCACGGAATGCTTTCTTCTGCCGGTGCCGTAGAACGACTTCAGCTTTGCTTCGTAGGATACTGCTTCACTCATTGTTCAGGACTCCTTTCTTACAGTGTGTACATCTCAGGCTTCTGAGCCTGATTCTTGTGCTCAGCACCTGCATAGACGCGCAGACGCTTCATCGAGGTTCTGCCGATGTGGTTATTCGGGAGCATGCCCTCGACTGCAATGAACATCGCGTGCTCCGGCTTCTTTGCCATGAGATCGCGGTAGGAAACCTTCTTGAGGTGACCGATCCAGCCGGTGTGCCAGATCTCGAACTTCTGATCCAGCTTCTTGCCGGTCAGAACTGCCTTGCCGCAGTTGATGATGATAACGTGGTCGCCGCAGTCCGCATTCGGGGTGAAGTCGACCTTGTGCTTGCCGCGCAGGATTGCAGCAGCCTTTGCAGCGGTTCTGCCGAGGGGCTGACCGGCTGCGTCAATGATATACCACTTACGGCTGATCTCGCCAGCCTTGGCCATGGTTGTCGTCGTTGACATGGTAAATTCCTCCATACAAATTTTTGGTTGCCGAAGCGGTTTCAGAACACGGGGAGTGCTGTCCTTTTTCGGCGTGCTTCATTATTATACATGATTTTGCAGACGGTGTCAACGGTCAAAATGCCGAAAATTTAAAATATATCGCTCAATCTCTGTATTTCTCTTGAAATCTCTCTCATTTGCTCGATTTCTCGTGTTTCATTTCAAAAATGAACGGCAGAGCGTTTTTGGCTCTGCCGCTTGAAAATCACTTCTTTTTCTGGTAATAGCCGGCTCTTGCAGCCGCACGTTTTTTGCGGTCCTCGTGATACTTGAACGCGAAATACACGCACAGTCCGATATAGACCAGCGAGAAGACGATTGCGAGGATGATCGTGGATTTCACATACTTTGAGGTAAAGAATCCGGGAATCTCGCTGAGGTTATATTTCCAGAAGGAGCGCTCGACGGTATTCGATGCAACGACATCGACCTCAACGAGCGTATCGCCCGAAAGCTTGAGCGTGACCTTGCCGAGCTTGGTGCCGACATAGACCGGCGCTTCGATCGAAGTCGGCCAGTCGCCGACCTTCTGCACGCTGTTGGTGTCCATGGTATCGCACCAGATGCAGGAATAGCCGTCCACCGGTCTGACGATGACATAGTCTGCGCCGTCCTTGGCGTTTGTGACCTTGATCTCGCCGAGTGCCTGCTGATCAGTCAGGATATTGCGGAAGGACAGATGCAGGAATGCCCAGTCGAGAATATTGGCGGCATCTTCGAGGTGATAGAAGTGGTTTTTGCCCTCTGCATCGGTCATAGGCGCATTCATGCAGATCAGCAGATAGTTGACGCCGTCGCGGGAGGCTTTGCAGGCGATGCTTCTGCCGCCCTCCTCGGAGTTTCCGGTCTTGATGCCGCGGGCGCCGTTATAATAGTATTCGCTGCCCTCAATGACCATGAGGTTGGAGTGTCCCCATGTCCACTGCTCGGTTTTTCCGAGGCCGCCGGCAGTGGGCGGTGTATAGCTGCTTGCACAGGCGATCGTCTCAAATCTCGGCAGTGTCATTGCATATGCGAGCAGGGTCATCATGTCACGGGCAGTCGTGAGCTGACGCGGGCTGTAAAGCTGACCGGCAGTTGTGAAGCGGGTACTTGCCATGCCCAGCTCCTCTGCCTTGGCATTCATCATATTGACAAAGCCTTCCACACTGCCGCCGAACTGCTCCGCAAGCATATAGTCTGCTTCGCAGGACGATGTCAGCATCATCGCATAGAGCAGATCCTCGACGGTCAGCGTATCGCCCGCCTCGATGCCGGCGCGGCGAAGGTCAGACTGATGCTCCTCATTTGCAAACAGGCTGTACATCTCATCCTTTGCGGTCACGGTAACTGCTGCGAGGTCGGGGCAGTTTTCCAGTACCAGCACAGCCGTCATAATCTGTGACAGGGCTGCGGGACTTTCCTTCATGTCCGCATTTTTCTCATAAACGATCTCGCCGACGTCAAGATTCATCAGCACGGCAGCATCACTCTGCACTGTGCAGTTCGGTGTGAACAGCAGTGCCTGCGCACGGGCTGCCGGCAGGAAGCACAGCATCATGACTGCTGACACCGCCGCAGCAAGCACGGAAGCCAATAAGCGTTTACGCATCTTTTTCATCTCCTGTTGAATCAAAAAGCTCTGCGTCTCCGGAACCGAAGGCGCGGTTAATCTTATTATACCAGAAAACCGCGAAAAATGGAATACCTTTTCCGAAAAAATTAGGGAAGTCTTCAGAATCCTGCCGTTTTTATGAAAAAAGCGTCCGTTTCCGCCGAAAAACGGAACCGGACGCCGGATTGTTTCCGATCATTCCGCAGCTTCCTGCGCATCCTTCTTCGGCTTGGTGATGAGCCAGCCGAAGGCAGTTCCGCAGATGCCGCCGACAATATGTCCCATCTGGGAAATATTGTCATTGGGGTTGGTCAAACCGGTGATGATCTCACCGCTGAGATAAATCAGCGCGACAAGGATCAGCGTAATCGGGATTTTGCCCTTGCGGAAATTGGCAAAGGAGCTGAGCAGAATCAGCATGAAGGCGATGCCGCTGGCGCCGAGCAGTGCAACATGCGGGAACAGCAGCACCTGAAGCATACCGGTCACAAAGGCAGTGACGCCCATCATTTCCAGCAGGGATTTCGAGCCGTATTTCTCCTCCAGCATCGGACCAACCAGAAGAATCACCGTGAAATTATTGATAAAGTGCGCATAGTTCGCATGTCCCAGCACATAGCTGAAGGTGCGGAACCACTGCATCGGGCTGTAAAAATGTGTCCGGTAGACCGAGAACAGCCAGCGGTTTGTCCAGCCGCCGGTGATGAAATTCAGCACCAGCGTACAGAGGGCGGCAAGCGAAAAGGTCAGGATGACCGGTGCATTATACTGAAATTTACCGAGTATTTTTTTGAACATATCGCATCCTCCGTTCTGAAAATTCTGCTGCATCCTTCGGATGCTCTTATTATAGCATTTCCCGCACCGTTTGTCAATTACACAAACGCAGCAAAACACCGGTGCGGGCCAGCACACCGGTGTTTTACAAACGCGATTCTCAAATACAAATAAAGGAGGTATCTTCTGCAATTCAAGGGAATGGGGGGGAGATTACACCGCCGCAAAGCCTTTCTCAAGGTCTGCGATGATATCATCAATGTGTTCGGTGCCGATGGACAGGCGGATTGTTGCCTGCGTGATGCCCTGATCGAGCAGCTCCTCATCGGTCAGCTGGGAGTGGGTTGTCGTCGCGGGGTGAATGACGAGCGACTTGACATCTGCGACATTTGCGAGCAGGGAGAAGATTTCGAGGTGGTCGATGAAGGCATGTGCTTCCTTCTGACCGCCCTTGATTTCAAAGGTGAAGATGCTGCCGCCGCCGTTCGGGAAATACTTCTGATAGAGGGCATGATCCGGATGATCCGGCAGCGAGGGGTGATTGACCTTTGCGACCTTCGGGTGATTCTTCAGGTACTCGACGACCTTCTTCGTATTTTCCGCATGGCGCTCCAGACGCAGGGAGAGCGTCTCAGTACCCTGAAGCAGCAGGAATGCCGCAAACGGGGAGATTGCCGCGCCCTGATCGCGCAGAAGAATCGCACGGATATAGGTCACGAATGCAGCCGGACCGACCGCATCGGCAAAGGAAATACCGTGATAGCTGGGGTTTGCGTCGGCAATCGGCGCATACTTTCCGCTCGCCTTCCAGTCAAACTTGCCGGAATCGACGATGATGCCGCCCAGCGTCGTGCCGTGACCGCCGATGAACTTGGTTGCGGAATGCACAACGATGTCAGCGCCGTGTTCGATCGGACGGATGAGGAACGGCGTGCCGAAGGTGTTGTCGATCACGAGCGGCAGACCGTGCTTGTGCGCGATCTCCGCAATCGCGTCGATATCCGGAATATCGGAATTCGGATTGCCGAGCGTTTCGAGGTAGACCGCCTTGGTGTTCGGCTGAATGGCCGCTTCAATTTCCGCGAGGTTGTGTGCATCGACAAAGGTGGTGTCGATGCCGAACTGCGGGAGCGTGTGTGCGAGCAGATTATAGCTGCCGCCGTAAATGGTCTTCTGCGCGACGATATGCTCCCCCTTCTGTG
>CAMNAY010000037.1 GCA_946531975.1 uncultured Ruminococcus sp.
AAGGATGCAGAAGCAGACCGCTTCCAGCGTGAGCAGGAGGCTGAGGCACAGAAGGCCGAGGCTGAGGCTGCGAAGTTCGCAAAGATGCAGGAAGCGGAAGGTATCGCTGCGGTCGGTCAGGCAGAAGCAGACGCGATCCGTGCGAAGGGTCTTGCGGAAGCAGAAGGTATCAACGCGAAGGCAGAAGCAATGAAGAAGTACGGCGAGGCTGCTGTTCTCGAAATGTACTTCAAGGCACTGCCTGATGTGGTGCTGAATGCAGCAATGCCGCTGACGAAGGTTGACAAGATCACGATGTACGGTGAGGGTAACTCCAGCAAGCTGATCGGTGATATCATCGGATCGACGACGAAGATCACAGACGGTCTGACTGAGGCGACGGGCATTGATCTCCGCGCACTGCTGGCAGGATTCCTCGGCGGAAAGCTTGCAGACGGCAAGCAGGCGGCACCTGCGATTCCGCAGACTGACACCGCCGCAGATTCTTCTCTGACTGAGATTGACGAATAACAAAAAAGTCTCCGGATGAAACATTCCGGAGACTTTTCATTTGTCGGCGGGCGCGGTGCCGTGACGCTAAAGGGCGGGGAGCCCCCGCTGGTGTGACGCTAAAGGAGACACAGTCGCGCATCACCCAAGGAGACTCACAGCCGCCGCTCTCGCGTTACGCCAGCGCGGACAATAACTTTTTATTACGTTTTTACAACAGATTAGGGGAGGAAAACTCTTGTTTCCCTCCCCCACGGATATTGTTCGTCACTGCTTCTTTGCCGCATCGCGGATGCGCTCGCGCAGATCCGAAGGCAGCTCCGGCGTCTGCTCGCGGACAGCCTGCTCGGTCTGCTTCAGGGTCATGTGCCCAGCCTGCACGACCGCGCCGGTATTCGTCTGCATCGCTGTCTCGCGGCGCTTCAGGTGAACGAGCCACATTCCCGCGCCGAGCAGCAGAACGGTGCCGATTCCACAGGATACCCACAGCATCGCATTGTTCCGGTCGTTCGATTGCAGGCCGCTGTCGAGTCCGCCGCCGACCGCGACCGGAGCCTCTGCACCGTCGGGAATCTCCCCGTCAGCGGACGCGCCGATCTCGAGTCCCGGCGTTCCGCCGACATCGTTCGGGTCAATCGCACCGATCGTAATGGTGTTGTCACGCTCTGCGCCGACATCCTCGCCCAGAATATAATCCTCCTGCGCGGCGCCGTTCCACTCCGGTACGCTATCCGCCGGCAGTCCGTCATAGATCTCCGGGTCGTAATCCGGCACAAACTCGCTGCTCTCGCTCTCCTCATCGCCGTTTGTCATTGCGGTCGCATAGACAGGCTCGCCCTGCTCAAAGACCACTGCGCCGTCAAACTTCGCAAAGTAATCCATCATTTCCTTCAGTTCGCCGGAGGGCGCTTCGAGATTGCAGGATACGCGAATGCAGTTTTCCTTGTCATATACACCCCAGCTGTAAATATCCGGGACTTTCTTCTCCTCCCAGTAAGAATTCATCTTTTTCATGATCGTATGAAGTGTGTCATGCGAAAACTGCTGCTCTGCAAAGGTCACGCTGTCGGGATCTTCGAGCATGGCGCGGATCTCCGCCTTGCCCTGTTCGCCCTCCTCGCCCGGTACGATGCCGATGACGAGTTCATCTGTCTCGCCGGTCTCTGTCCAGACGCCGCAGACATAGGACGGGTAGCCGGTCATGCCCCAGTCCCGCACCATGACCTTGGGGTTGTGATAGATCTTCGCAGCGGAAGCCACGATTGCCGGAACACTCATTGCAGCGGCAAATACCGCCGCGCTCATTGTCATAACAAAACGCTTTTTCATGATGATTCTCCTTCCTCCAGTGCCGCACGCAGCTTTTTCAGTGCCCGCCGGTAGCAGCGGTACACCGCCGGAAGCGAGCGGCTTGTCAGATGTGCGATCTCCTGAAAGGTCAGCTCTGCGTTGATATGCAGACTGACGGTCTCACGCTCCTGTGCATCAAGTGCCGACATTGCCGCATCCAGTGCGGTGTGCATCAGCACCCGTCCTGCGGTGTCATCCGGATCACGAAGCGTATCAGGCAGTTCCTCATGCACCGGCTGACGCAGGGCGTCCAGCGCGAGATTGTGTACCATTCGGAAGATCCACGCACGGGGATTCCGCACGGAATCGTCAGGCGGTGTGAGAAACAGCTTGAGAAACAGGTCTTGCGTCAGGTCTTCCGCCTGTTCACGGTTCTGCGTGATGCGGTAGGCAATGACGTAGACGGGCTTTGCGAGCTGCGCATAGAGCGTATTGAATGCGGCATCATCACCGCTGCGCATTTTCGCGAGCAGCTGCCGCAGGTCAGTCTGTTTCACGGCTGTCACCTCCTTCGTTTCAGAACGTTCTGTCTCTATGACGATTGTGCGGGCGTTTTTTTTCGCCGGAAGAAAAATAATTTGAAAAAAAGCTGCTGTTTTTTAACAGCAGCTTTCTTTGAGGCGGGCTCTCGGTGAGGATGCTATTCACCGCTGCGATCAGCGGCGGCTCCCAGCCCTTTCGTTAATCGGCAGCGGGCACTGCCCGCTCGGCAATGGGACGATAGGTCTCCCATGTTTTGACGGCGCGGTATGCCGGCCGGATAATCTTGCTTGCACCAAGCAGCTCCTCAAGACGGTGCGCCGACCAGCCCGCAATGCGCGCTACTGCAAAAATCGGCGTGAACAGCTCGTTCGGCAGATTCAGCATCCGGTATACCAGTCCGGAATAAAAGTCTACATTCGCACAGACACCCTTATAGATGCGGCGTTCCTCCGCAATGATCTGCGGCGCAAGACGCTCAACCATCGCATACAGCGCGTATTCCTTCGATCTGCCCTTTTCCTCGGCAAGCTCCTCGACAAAGCCGCGCAGAACCGTCGCTCTTGGGTCGCTGTGAGAGTAAACCGCGTGTCCCATGCCGTAAATCAGACCGGCACGGTCAAAGGCATCCTTATGCAGCAGCCGGCGGAGATAATTGCCGACCTCCTCCTCATCGGTCCAGTCACGGACGCGCTCCTTCATATCATCAAACATCTGCACGACCTTGATGTTGGCGCCGCCGTGCTTGGGTCCCTTCAGAGAGCCGAGCGCCGCTGCCATCGTCGAATAGGTATCAGTACCGGAGGAGGACACCACATGCACGGTGAACGTGGAGTTGTTGCCGCCGCCGTGCTCCGCATGCAGAACAAGCGCAAGATCGAGAATCTTCGCTTCGAGATGCGTATATTTCTGATCGGCACGGAGCAGGCTCAGCAGATTCTCTGCTGCCGAGAGCTTCGGGTCAGGCTGATGCAGAAAGAGACTCTGGTCATTCTTATAATAGCGGTATGCCTGATAGCCGTAGACCGCGATCGACGGGAACTGCGCGATCAGCTGCACGCACTGCCGCAGGACATTCGCGATCGAGGTATCGTTGGGGTTGTGGTCATAGGAATACAGTGCCAGCACGCTCTTTGCCAGCGTGTTCATCATATCCTCGCTGGGCGATTTCATGATGACGTCGCGGGTGAAGGAGGGCGGCAGTGTCCGGCAGCTCCGGAGCAATGTGCTGAATTCCTCAAGCTGGTCGGCGGTCGGAAGCTGACCGAACAGCAGCAGATACACAGTCTCCTCATAGCCGAATCTGTCCTCGGAGATGAAGCCGTTGACGAGATCCTCGATGTGATAACCGCGGAACAGAAGCTGACCGTCTCCGAGCTGCGTCTCGCCGTTGACCTCCGTGCCGGGGATAATCTGGCTGACATTGGTCAGACCGGCACAGACGCCCTTGCCGTTGATATCGCGCAGACCGCGCTTGACATCATACTTCGTATACAGCTCCGGGTCGATCTGATAATTCTGACGGCAGAGTGCAGAAAGCTCCTCAATCTTTGTCTGTGTCGTAAAGCGATTCCATTCTCCCATGATCGCAGCTCCTTTCCGTTTTTTGAATGATGATTACAGATGCAGCGGCTCAGGGGAACCGCTGCGGGGTATAGCACACGGCAGGTGCAGCCTGTGTACCTGCCGTATATCTTCCGACAATTTTACTGTTCTGTATAAAAACAGTATAGCATATTTTGATGAACTTGTCAAGACGATTTTCCTTCGGATGCTGTCGGATTCTCCGCCGGCACGAATCCGCAGATGCCCGCGCCGGTGATGAAAAATGCGCCGTCCACGGGTCTGAGCGTGACGGTATGGGTCTCCGGCTCCTGCGCGGTGAATACGGTGCAGTGGAAGATATTGCCCCAGCCGTAAATGGAGTTTCCGTGCAGAATCGGCTGCTTCATAGGTTTCCCGTCAAGCAGGATCTCGCAGTCGCCGTATTCGGGCAGCGAGTGAATCTCATAATAGAGGACGAGTGATTCCGCGGTCAGCGTCAGCGTCCAGTCGCCGGTCTCCGGATGAATCCGGAAGGCGTGCGGGAATGCCCAGTTGTCCTTCCTGACGATCGGGCTGTCGGTCTGCACCCCCGGCAGCATTTCCGGCGTGAAATACCGCATTTTGAGGAAGGGTGCGCCGAGCCACGGTGCAGGGATCGGCAGATCGGCAGGCTCCTCTGCTTTTTTCGCTTCATCAAGCAGATGCAGCACACAGTCTGCAAGCAGGCGGTGACCGTCGGGATTGGGGTGGCTTTCCTCATCGGCATAGTCGGTCCAGCGGAGTGTCCCCTCCTCCAGCACCGGATCCAGCCCTTTGCGCAGCACGATGGCAGGCAGACCGTAGTAATCCGCAATCGGCGCCATGTAGGTCTCGCAGCTGTAACCGGACATATTCCGCAGCACGACAATGCAGACAGCCGGTGCGGGATCGGCAGTGACAAGCTTGCGCAGCAGGCTCTCGAAGGCATGTACGCTCGGACGGAGCGTTGTCTCATTGATCGCGAACTCCACAAATACAAGATCCGGCTTTTTCGCAAGAATGAAATCATCACAGAGCAGCGTCCCGACCATGCAGTTCATGCCGGGTGCCGCACAGATCCATTCCTCGACTTCCGTGCCCTGCTCCTCCAGCGCCTGCTTCACCAGCACCGGATACGGTTCCTTGTAGACATCGCCGTTCGCATAGCCCTGCGTGACAGAGCCGCCGATAAAAGCAAGCGTGAGCTTCTTTTTTTGCAGGATCTGCTGCCAGTCATAGCGCCAGCCGGTACCGCACAGCGCCTGCTCAGCGATCCGCTTTCGGATCATTTCGGATATCATAACCTTTCAAACCCCTTTTTTGTATTTGACGAAGGGATCAGGAGCGGAAGGACCCGCGCTCTGCCTGATGCCTTCTTTTCTCTGATATGGAATTACACGGATTCGCTCATATAGGATGCAGCGCCCTGTCCCATGCGCCATGTGCCGACATCGACGAGCTGCCGCAGCAGCAGCGCATAGGCAGAAGCGGCTTTGGGCAGATAGGCGTTCTTGCGCGAGATGAGCGAGATCGGATTGACCGCAACTTCATCGGGCAGCGGATAGTAATTCGGATGCAGACGGAAGTTTCCGTAGTAGACAAGAGAGTCCGGCAGCAGTGCGATGCCCATATTGGCGCAGACAAAGGAGAACACGGTCTCGATCGTCCGGACGCTGTAAGCGATCTGCGGGGTGAAGCCGCACGCCTGACAGACCGCATTGAGTGTTCCGCGGTCATATTCGCCTGCGTTCGCCGCGACGAACTGTTCATCGGCAATGAGCGAGAGATCAAGCGGCTGCTGGCGGAGAAAGTTGATGCTCGCCCCTGTGATATCGGCGGCAGTGAGCGGCGTCGGAAGCTTTGCCGTCAGCGGATTGGCAGGTGCTGCGGCGAGATAGAGCCGCTCCTCCGCAAGCGTCTCGACATGAAACTGCTTTGCATCGAAATCGCCGGAGCCGATCGCGAAATCCAGCTCACCGGCAGTGAGCATATCGCGCAGCTCCTTCATTTCCGCCTCCTGAATGATGAGGTGGATTTTCGGATACTTGGCATGGAACGCCGCGATGCTTCTTGCGAGCAGGCAGCGGACGCGGAAGGAGGACGCACCGATCCGCACGGAGCCTGCCTCCAGCCCCATGAGATCTGCAAGCGAATTGTTCATGGTTTCTTCCATGGCAAGAAGCTTGCGCGCCCAGTCGGCATAAAGTCTTCCCGCATCGGTCAGGCAGAGCGGCGTGACCGAGCGGTCAAAGAGCTGCACGCCGAGCTGCTTTTCGATGCTGTGGATGTACTGGCTCAGCGAAGGCTGCGTGACATAGAGCTTTTCCGCTGCCTTTGAGATGCTTCTGCATTCTGCGACTGCCAGCACATAGGTTAGCTGCTGCGTCGTCATTTGCTGCTCCTTTCCGCACAGGAGCGCTGCCCGCGGCGCAGCGACGCTTGCATGTTCATATGCATTTGATTACCCCTTTACATAAAAAACCGAAATCAGAAAAATGCGCGGAGCGGACCGGCGCGTGCATGACGGAAACCGGATTCCCGCCCTGCAAAGCTTCAGCCTGAAAGCAGAATGCTCTCAGGCTGACCGTGCTGTAAAGCTGTTTTTTCTTTTCCCCTTATTTTACATGCTGCTCAGCGTGTTCATGCCGTCATCCTGTTTCTGCTCCGGCACATAACCGCCGGCTTTGTCCGCCATTGCTGCGAGAGAAGCCAGATCGCCTGCTGCCTTGGGAACAGCGGGCTTCGGAGCGGGCGCGGCAGCGGGCTTCGGTGCAGAGACCGGTGCAGCATTCACTGCCGGAGCAGGTGCTGCGGGTGCAGGTGCTGCCGGAGCAGCAGCAGCCGGAGCCGGTGCTGCGGGTGCAGATGCCGCAGGAGCAGCAGCTGCCGGAGCCGATGCAGCGGTCTGTGTCCGCACGGGTTCCTCCCTTTCTTCCTTCTCATCATAATCGCCTTCCAGCCAGCCGACGCGCTGCATCTGCTTGACCGGAATTCGCTTCAGCGGCGAATAGGTAAATTTCGGACAGTGATACCCTGCGTCAACCATACCCTTTTTGGTACATAGAACCTTATTGCCGTCACTGGAGCGCTTGCCGTGCTCGCAGTATTCACATTTCGGTTCGATCGCCTTTCCGAAATACTTTCCGCCTTTGGAAAAAACATCAAAAAGTCCCATTTTGGTCACCTCGTTCTCATGGGAATTCTGCGCAGAATCCGGCTGACCCTGCCGCACGCCCATCTATTTTCTCCATTATAGCATATTTTTTTGAGTTTGTCTAGTCTTTTTTTAGAAGAAATGGGAAGCCGGTCAAAAAAATCAGAAGTGCCGGAAGAACAGAGCCGGATTCGGAAACGGCAGTCTGATGCGCAAAGGCTTCGGCGGCGCATTCCGGCAAAGAAAGCGGGAGCAGCGGGAGGCAGAGCCGCACCAGAAATGCGGTGAGCAGTGCAGCAGAAATCCGGCTCAGAAAGAGCGTCCGCAGGCGCAGACTGCGCACACCGACCGCTCTGCACTGAATCAGCACGCAGCAGCCGCCGAAGGAGAGCAGCCCTGCGGTCAGCGGGATCAGCACCGGATCGGGCAGCCCGCAGGCGGCGAGGTCTGCAAGCTGTGTGACATCTGCGAAGGCGCTGACCGCTGCGCGGACGGTGTGCGGCGCAATCCCGCAGACACCGCCGAGCGCCGTCAGCAGCCGCAGGATGCCGCAAAGCTCTGCGGTGCAGCCGATGACCCCGAACAGCAGCACTGCCGCACAGATCATGGTCATGCTCCGCACCGCAGCAGCGGCGGCATCGGTCAGCATTCCGGCATCCAGCCTGCATCCGCTCCCGCCGGATTCCCGTGCAGGTTCCCGCTGCGGGCGCATGACCGCCGCCGTAATCAGATTGGCGCACATGCCGCAGAGCATTATGCAGAGCCCGCAGGCATTGCTGCCGAGGAGCTGACCGCCGGCAAGCCCGATGAGAAATGCCGGACCGCCCCCGAAGCAGACGCAGGACAATCTTGCGGCATCCTGCTCCGTGAGGTCTCCGCGCTCTGACGCCTGCCGCAGCAGCATCGAACCGACGGGATATCCCGCAAGCTGACTGACGAGGAAGATGCCGAAGGCACCGTGTGACAGATGCAGCCGGTCTGCCGCGAACCGGAGACTGTGCCCCAGCGCCTGCGCCGCTCCGCTCATGCAGAGCAGCGCGCCGAGCATCGTGCAGCCGTACAGCGACGGCACCAGCGTCCGCAGACAGAGCATCACCCTGCCGTACAGCACCGCCGACACCGCTTCGGCATGTGCCGAGAGCAGCAGCATGCAGCCTGTCAGCAGCAGTGCGGTACAGGCGGACACTGCCGGTTTCCGCCGCAGATTCATCATTTTCATCACCTCAAAGCAGAATATGCTGCATGTGCATAGAATCAGAACCGGCTCCATAAAATACGGAAAGAGAGGTGATGTCTGATGCAGAAACCGGCGATGTTTGCCGACCGCATCGAACTGTGCGGGAATACCGATGTATACTTTGACCGCTGTCAGCGGCTGCTCGAATGCAGCGATATGCTGATCCTTGCGGAGTCCGGCGGGCATCAGATCGCGGTCTGGGGCAGCGGTCTGACGGCTTCCGATTACAGTGCGGGCGGGCTGCATGTCTGCGGCAAAATCGCCTGCATTGAATTTGACGGCGGGCTGTGATATGAAGCGGGCATATATCAGGTTCAGCGCGGAGGGAGAGGCGCTCTCCGCATTTCGGGATGCCCTCCGCAGATGCGGCATTCGATGCAGGATGCAGCAGATCTGCGGCGGGCGGTTTCATGCCGAAACGAACGCGGGCAGTCTGCGCAGGCTGGAATCGCTGGCTGCGGAATCCGGCATCACGCTGCGGATTACGGCGCGGCACGGTCTGCGGTTCCGGCTGCGTCCGTACCGGCACCGGTTCGGCGTGCCTGCGGGCTTGCTGTGCGGCATCGCCTTTCTGTACTGGTGCAATGCGACGGTGCGCAGCATCGAGATCACGGGAAATGTGACAGTCTCCGACACGGAGATCCTGTCTGCACTTGATGCGCTTGGCGTCCGGCGCGGCACGCCCATTCGGGAGATCCCGTTTACATATGTCGAGCAGCAGATGCGCCTGCGGGTCTCGGATATCGAATGGATTGCACTGCGGAATGAGGGCGGCAGACTGATCGTCGATCTGACGCAGGAGCGTACCCCGCCGGATATGGACCGCAGCCATACACCCGCAAATATCATCGCGGCGGTTCCGGCACAGATCACATCTGTCAATGTACTGGGCGGTCATGCCGTGCGCACGGCAGGCGAAACGGTCAAAGCGGGAGAACTGCTGATTACCGGTGTGCAGGATGACGAATACGGCATGACGCACTATTACCGCGCAGCGGGGACCGTCACCGGCATCTATGAGGAGCAGTTCACCTGCGAGCAGCCGTTTGTCGCGGAGCTGCCCGTACACGGCACGACCGTCACGCAGCCGCTCATTGAGATCTTCGGCAGGCGCTTTCCGCTCACCGCGGGGTTCATCCCGCCCGCCGGCGAGCAGATCTATGAGGAGGACCGCAGCCCGCTGATGCTGTTCGGGCGGGAGCTTCCGCTGACACTGATCGGCTGCCGCTACACTGAGCCGGCATACACGCTGACGGCATATTCCGAGGAGGAGGCACGGGCAATTCTGACGGAAAAAGCCGAACGCTTCGAGCGCAATTTTCATGCAAATGACACGATTGTTGCAAGAAATGCCGAATTTTGCCGTTCCGATTTGGGCATATCGCTGAATATCAACTATATTTTTGAGGGCAGTATCGGGAAAACCAGTGAAATTTTTGTGAAATTATCCTAAAACTATTCCATTTTCAATCGTTTTGTGGTATAATGAAAATAGTTTTATGGGAAGTGCGCGGTTTTGCAGTTCGCGCCCCCCTGAAACATCATGATCGAAAAAGGAGCAAACAAAGTTAAACGCATGGCAGAACGTATTTGGAATGCGGCTGATCCCGATCAGATCTCCGCAGTATTCGGTGCCTACGATGCGAATCTCAACATGATTCAGAAGCAGTTTCGTGTTGTGATCGTCAACCGCGGAACCGGCGTAAAGATCACCGGCGCAGAGGAGGATGTCGAAAAAGCTGCTCAGGCAATGGATGTCCTGCTGCAAAATGTGCAGAAGGGCAGCAGCCTGACCGACCAGACTGTGCGCTACGTCGTCAATATGGTCGCAGACGATGCCGCAGAGGAGGTCAGGGAGCTGACTTCCGACGCCGTGAGCTATACCGTCACCGGCAAGCCCGTGCGCCCGCGCACCGTCGGACAGAAACACTATCTCACTGCGATCAGTGAAAATACGATTGTTCTGGGCATCGGACCCGCCGGCACCGGCAAGACCTATCTTGCAGTCGCGATGGCGGTCAAGGCGCTCAGAGCGCATGAGGTCAGCCGCATCATTCTCACAAGACCGGCAGTCGAAGCGGGCGAAAAGCTCGGCTTCCTCCCCGGCGATCTTCAGGACAAGGTTGACCCGTATCTGCGTCCCTTATATGACGCACTGTTTGAGATGCTCGGCTCGGAGGCGGTCGAGCGGAATCTCGAAAAGAACGTGATTGAGATTGCGCCGCTCGCTTATATGCGCGGCAGAACGCTCGATAACGCCTTCATCATTCTCGATGAAGCGCA
>CAMNAY010000038.1 GCA_946531975.1 uncultured Ruminococcus sp.
CCGAGGGCTTTGCGCTCTCGCGATGGACCGACAGCGCCGCCGAGCTGGGCATGGCGAACACCCACTTCGTCAACTGCACCGGTCTGCACAATGACGCGCATACCAGCAGTGTCCGCGAGATCGCGCTCATTCTGACGGAAGCGCTCAAGGATCCCTTCTGCAAGGAAGCAATGTCCACCAAAAAGCACACCACCGCTGCAACGCCCCAGCATCCGAACGGCATCGAGCTGGTCAGCACCACGCTCTCGCGGCTCGTCGGCAATGAGCTGGAGCAGATGTCCGTTCCGCTGCATCTGATCGGCGGAAAGACCGGCTTCACCAATCCCGCCGGACAGTGCCTCGCAACATGGGCACAGGACGCGCAGCTCAATACCTATATCTGCGTGGTCGCCGGCAGCACCACGAATGAACCGCTCGACGCCATGGGCGATACCCTGACGCTCTATCAGCTCATCTCCGAGCCTGCCGCAACCATCAGCAGAATCCGCCCGCAGGCTGCAAACCTGCCGGACTATGTCCACAACTGAACGCTGACCCAAAGGAGGACCGCCTGTTATGATGAAAGCTGTCATTACGACCGCGAAATCCGCGGGCTTCTGCTTCGGCGTTGACCGCGCCGTCAAGCTCGTCTATGAAGCGCTCAGCGAGGGAAAAAGCGTCGCAACACTCGGTCCGATCGTCCACAACGAAGCCGTCGTCAGCGACCTGAATGCCAAAGGCGCCCGCATCATCAGCGACCCGGCAGAGCTGAAGCCCGGCGAAACACTCATCATCCGCGCACACGGCGTGCCTAAGGCAGTCTATGAACAGTGTGCGAAGACCGGAAACCCCGTCATTGACGCAACCTGTCCCTTTGTCGCCCGCATCCATAAGATCGCAGAGGAGCAGTGCGCCGCAGGCAGACATGTGTTCATCGCCGGTGATCCCAAACATCCGGAGGTGCAGGGCATCGTCGGTCATTGTAATGAAAATTGTACAGTTTTTCAGGATCAAACCGAGCTGAAATGCTTGATTGATAGAAGATTGCCAAAAAGGGTTGCAATCGTCGCCCAAACTACGTATAATAAAATATTATGGGGGGATTGTATAGCGCTTTTGCCCTCCGATGATACCGATCTGCAGGTCTTTGATACGATCTGCAGCGCAACCGCCGCAAGGCAGTCAGACGCGGATCAGCTCTCACGTGCATCCGATCTGATGGTCGTCGCAGGCGGAAGGCACAGCTCCAATACCGTCAAGCTCTATGATGTCTGCAAAAGGCACTGCCCCGTGTGGCTCATAGAAAATGCCGGAGAGCTGAACCAGTGCGCTGACGAGATCCGCCGGACAGCTTCTGCCGTTCTCGCGGAGAAGGGTCCGGATCATATCCTGAAAATCGGCATCACGGCAGGAGCCAGTACACCCGCCCACATCATTAAGGAGGTTCAAACCAATATGTCTGGAATTTTTGACACCGATACCATTATCCCGGAAAGCGAGGAGTTCGCTGCGGCATTCGAGGAGGAGCTTGATAAGACCTTCACGAAAAAAATCAGAAAGGGTGACCGGGTGGTCGGCATCGTCGCTTCCATCAGCGGAAACAACGAAGTCATGGTTGATGTAGGTGCCAAGCAGACCGGCTATATTACCCTCTCCGAACTGACCAGTGATACCTCGAAGAAGCCCTCTGACCTCGTCAAGGTCGGCGATGAGCTTGAGCTTGTTGTCATTCAGGTGAACGATGCAGAAGGTACTGTTCAGCTCTCCAAGCGCAGAGTCGATGAAATGGTCGGCTTTGAGAACATCCTCAAGGCACAGGAAGCCGGCGAGGTGCTTGAGGGTACCGTGCTGAGCGTCGTCAAGGGCGGCCTCGTTGCTGACTGCAACGGCGTCCATGTCTTCATTCCTGCTTCCCAGTCGGGACTCGGCAGAGGTGCAGACCTGAATGTTCTGCTGAAGCAGCCGGTTCGCTTCGTAATCATCGACGTCAATGAGCAGCGCCGCAGAGCAGTCGGCTCCATCCGTCAGGTACAGAAGACCGAGCGCGATGCTGCAAAGGCAAAGTTCTGGGAGACCGCAAAGGTCGGCGATGTCTACACCGGCGAAGTCAAGTCCCTCACCAGCTACGGCGCATTTGTCGATCTGGGCGGTATCGACGGTATGGTCCATGTCTCTGAGCTGAGCTGGAGCCGGATCCACCAGCCGAGCGACGTCGTCGCTGTCGGCGATACCCTTGAGGTCTACATCAAGGCTCTGAATCCGGAGACCGGAAGAATTTCTCTGGGTCACAGAAGACCTGAGGACAATCCGTGGGTCAAGTTCACCAATGAGTACGCTGTCGGCGATATCGTTGATGCACAGATCGTTTCCGTGACCGCATTCGGCGCTTTCGCACGCATCACTGACGGCATCGACGGTCTGATTCACATTTCTCAGCTGTCCGATGAGCGCGTGACCAACGTCAAGGACGTCGTCAATGTCGGCGATACCGTGACCGTCAAGATCACTGCAATCGACAACGAGAAGAAGCGCATCAGCCTGTCTATGCGCGCTGTCAGCGATGACGACGCAGCAGAGGAAGCTGAGGAGGCAGACGAGGTCGTCTACTCCGATGAGGCTCCCGCAGAGGATGCAGCCGAGTAATTGCCAAGCGAATTTGATTGATCTGAGTCCGGCTCAGATTGGAAAAAGAGGACGGAGCAGATTCGTCCTCTTTTTTATTTTTGACCGAAATCCGGCTTTTTCAGCCGAAATCGGCAGTTGACAGGCAATTCTGAATATGTTACAATAATATCATCAAACGAAATCAGAAAGGGGGAGCGCCGCTGTGAATCGCATCAAAGCTCTGATCGCCGCCGGTGCAGTCGGTGAAGTGGTTCTTGCGATCGTCCTTTATAATGTACTGAGCTTCCTCCCCGCGTATATCCGCATCTTTATCATCGCCTGTACGGCGCTGGCTGTGTTCTTTGCAGAAGCCAATCTCCTGCACATGGCAGACGATGATTCCATGGAAAAGAACCGCCAGATCCAGAATATGATCTCGGAATTCGACGAAAGATGCCGCATCAGCCGCAGAGACCGCCTGCCCTTTCTCCCGGAGCTTCAGCTCGCTTCCCAGCAGCTCCGGACCCTTACACAGAAGCAGAATGCCCTGCGCGAGCTGCTCAAGGATTCGCAGGACAGCCCGTTTCTCTCTGTCGGCAATGACGTCACAACCTATATTCTCACGAACTGCAAGCATATCCTGAGCCGCGTCATTATTTACGGTCCGAGCAACAACGCAGAGGTGGAAATCCACAGAAGAAGCCTCCGCGAGCTGATCGCAGACAATGCCCGCGTGCTGACCGATTTTGAAAAGCTGCTCGTCGAAATCTCACAGATCGGCGACGATATCACTGCGGAAACACCCTGCCTCAATGAACTGACCGAAGCACTCCGCAGTGTGCGGCAGACCGGCGATGACGACGACTGGCAGCAGCCGCAGCCGCCGCAGCCGCAGCAAATGCAGCAGTTCTGACTTCCCGAATCCATACCAGTGTTTATCATGAAAGGAGCATACAATGAGTGCAAATCTGAAGAAAAACACCGGCTTTCTCGCGGCAATCGCTGTCCTCATGATCGGCGGCATCACCGCAGGCGTCATGATCAGCAAGAACCGCAGCGATGATTCCGAATCCGGCTCCTCACACCTTTCCTATGCCGAAGCCGAAAAGCAGCTCGACAAAAAGCTGAAGAAAATCAATGTCAGCAATGTCAATCCGCGCAAGGCAACCATCGAGATCAATACCGGCAATCTCGCAGAAGAACTGCCGGAGATCGACAAGTATAAGCTGAGCGTGCAGGGTCACGGCTCGATCAACCTCGAAATCTTCTCCTCAACCGAGAAATCCTCATCCGGCACCGACGGCTGGCTCAATGAGATCGCGGAGGACTTCAATCAGTCCGGATATACCGTTGACGGCAAGTCCGCTTCGGTCTCCGTCCGCCCGATCGCTTCCGGCGCCGCGATTGACTACATCATCTCAGGCAAATATGTGCCGGAGCTGTATACGCCCTCCAATGAACTCTGGGGCGAAATGGTCGCTTCGCAGGGCGTCAAGACCGTCATGCTCGAAGACCGGCTCGCGGGCAATACCGCAGGCATCCTCGTCAGCAAGGACACCTATCAGAAGCTTGAGGACAAGTACGGTAAGGTCAATATCAGCACGATTATCAATGCAACAATCGACAGTGAGATTGCCATGGGCTACACGAACCCCTATGCATCCTCGACCGGTCTGAATTTCCTCGTCAGTGCGCTGGAGGAGTTCGATTCCAAGGATATCCTCAGTAAGAACTCGACCCAGCAGTTCCAGAATTTCCAGAAGAATGTGCCGTTTGTCTCCTATACTACGCTTCAGATGCGTGATGCGGCAAAGAACGGCGTGCTGGATGCGTTCATCATGGAGTATCAGGGCTATTACAATGCGACAGAGCTGCGCGGCGATTATGAGTTCATCCCCTTCGGCGTGCGCCATGACAGCCCGATGTATGCGCTCGGCAACCTCAACAGCGAGCAGACCGAGGTCGCAAAGGCGTTTACGGAATTCTGCCTGAATGCGGAAAGCCAGAAGAAGGCAAAGCAGTACGGCTTCAATTATCTCGACGATTACAAGGGCGAGAAGTGGGATCTGACGGGCAATCAGCTCGAAAGCGCACAGAAGCTCTGGAAGACCGAGAAGGACGCAGGCAGCCCGGTTATGGCGGTCTTTGTCGCAGACGTTTCCGGCAGTATGGGCGGTGTCCCGCTGGCAAATCTTCAGCAGTCGCTCATCAATGCTTCGCAGTACATCAATTCCTCCAACTATATCGGTCTGGTCAGTTACAGCAGCGATGTCTCGGTCAATCTCCCGATCGGCAAATTCGATATCAACCAGCGCAGTTACTTCACCGGCGCCGTGCAGGATCTCTCCGCAAGCGGCAATACCTGTACCTATGATGCCGTGCTGGTCGGTCTGGATATGATCCGCAAGGAGCAGAAGAAGATCGAGGAGGAGACCGGTCAGAAGATCAAGCCGCTGCTCTTTGTGCTGAGTGACGGTGAGACCAATGAAGGCAACTCGCTGAACGCGATCAAGCCGATCGTTGACGGCATGCAGGTTCCCTGCTATTCGATCTGCTATAACGAGAATCTCGGCGATCTGGAAAGGCTCTCTGCCATCAATGAGGCGGCATGCATCAAGGCAGACAGCGATGATGTTGTATACAGCCTGAAATCCCTGTTCAATGCGCAAATGTAAGCCGCGCAGGGTGCATCCGCTCCTGATTCCATAAAACATGATACCAAGAGGTGCTGAAACAGTGCCTCTTGGTTTTGTTTTCTATGATTCAGTGTCCCCTCGCTTCAAATAGAACAGCACCCGGTGAAGAATGCTTCCCCCCTGCAGCACTCTTGCGCCGACTATGGAACTGCTTTGGGGCGGCGCGACTGTGCTGCCTTTCGCAGCTCGCCGGCGCCGGCTCCGCGCCGGCAGCTTTTTTCCTCTGCACTATTGACAAGCAGCGCCGCTTTGCGGTATGATAATTGCAAGGGGGAATGCAAATGAACAAACGTATCATCTGTACAGCGGCAGCACTGATGCTGACGTGGGGCTGCATCCCGTCACAACGCAGCACGGCAGCGGACTCCGCACGGCAAAGCACAGATGTGCGGCTGCTCCGTGACTGGCTGCTCGGCACGGAACAGCTCTCTGCGGAGCAGGCAGAAGCCGCCGACCAAAACGGCGACGGCAGACTGAATGCCGCCGACCTGACGCTCCTGAAGCGTGCGCTGCTGCATGCGCAGAGCAGCGCAGCACCCTGCTGGCAGGATGAATTTGACGGCAGTACGCTCGATCTGACCAAGTGGAGCTATGAGCTTGGCAACTGGAAGCTGGATGCGAACGGAAACTACATCACAAACGGCTGGGGCAACAATGAGCAGGAATTCTATACGGATTCCAATGCCTCCGTGCATGACGGAATCCTGACGATCGCAGCGCGGAAGGAAACGCATACCGATCCGGTGCAGGGCAGCTATGACTACACCTCGGCGCGGCTCAGCACACAGCATCGGTTCTCGGTCTGCGGCGGCAGGATCGAAGTGCGCGCCCGATGCGACGCGGGCAAATCACTCTGGCCTGCAATCTGGATGCTGCCGGAGGACAGCGCTTACGGCGGCTGGGCAGCTTCCGGCGAGATCGACATTATGGAGGGCTGGGGCAGTACACCGGAGCGCATCTGCGGCACGGTCCACTTCGGGGACGTCTGGCCGAACAACACCTATCTGACGAATGAATACCGGTTCCCTGCGGGCGAATCAGCCGCAGGCTGGCATGTCTACGCGATCGAATGGGAGCGCGGCGAGATCCGCTGGTATGTCGATGATGTGCTGTACAGCACACAGTCAGACTGGTATTCCGCAAATCACGCATATCCGGCGCCGTTCGATCAGAATTTCTATCTCATTCTGAATCTCGCGGTCGGCGGGCATTTCGACGGCGTAGACGGCATTTATGCAGACCCTTCCGTCTTCGCGGACGGAGAAAAACATTTCGAGATCGACTATGTGCGCGTCTATGACAGCGGCGGGTTTTCGCCGTCTCCGGTGACGTCTCTGCCGCTCGAAGCATATATCGAAGGCGCCTCTGCCGGTCTCGTCAACAAGGACGGTTCCTCGGTCATTCAGGTGCAGAATGCCGGTTCATTGGAGTACGCGGTCATGGGGCTGGTGCGCGGACAGAAGGTTCATGCAGGCGAGACCCGCACGCTCTCCTTCGATGCGTCGGCAACGGTCCCGCGCAGCATGGTCGTGACCGCAGAGGATGCGTCCTACACAAGGCTGCTCGACCAGAAGGTCACACTGACGCAGGAGCCGGTGCATTACAGCTTTGCCGTCACCTTCGCGGAGGATCTGTCCGTCGATCTGAAATTCCAGCTCGGCAATATCGACGGTGCCGCGGCACTCGGAGACCATACCGTGACGCTCGCAAATATCACATGGGAATAAGGCATCCCGCATCTTCAAGGCAGTCCGCCGGTCATGCGACCGGTATGCAAATCACAACAAAAGGAGAAGATATCATGGAAGCAATCGAAAATCTGTTGACCAGAAGAAGCATCCGGCAGTTCAAGGCAGAGCCGCTCCCGAAGGAGCTGATCGCGAAGATCATCGAAGCCGGAACCTATGCACCGACCGGCATGAACTGGCAGTCGCCGGTCATTCTCGCCGTAACCGATCCCGCACTGCGTGACCGCATTTCCGCATGGAACGCCAAAATCATCGGCACGGACACCGACCCGTTTTACGGCGCACCGGTCATACTGATCGTACTTGCGGACAAATCCAAGCCGACCTACATCTATGACGGCAGTCTGGTGATGGGCAATCTGATGAATGCCGCACATGCATACGGCGTCGCAAGCTGCTGGATCCACCGTGCAAAAGAGGAATTCGAGTCAGAGGAAGGCAAGGCACTGCTGAAGGCGCTCGGCATCGAGGGCGATTATGAGGGCATCGGTCACTGCATCCTCGGCTATGCGGACTGTGACCCGCAGCCTGCCCGCCCGCGCAAGGACAATTACGTATACTGGGCAGAGTGATCCCGAACGGAGGAAATGCAGCGATGAAACAGTTTGTAGAGGTGCATTATCTGGTGAAATCCGGTATGCGGCAGGCATTTTATGACGCACTGATGCGGAGCGGAATCGCAGCGGCGTCGCGCGCAGAGGCAGGCAACGAGAAATACGACTACTATTTCAGCCCCGAAAACGAAAATGAGCTGCTCCTTCTCGAAATCTGGAGCAGCCGGGATGCCGTACAGCAGCACGGAGAAACCGCACACTTCAAGGCGCTCGGCGCGCTGAAGACCGAATTCGTCACCGATACCGTCATCCGCCGGTATGAGATTTCCGCAGATTAAAAAAGAATTCAGAAATCATGATTTTGTCTAGTAACAATTAGTTTTGTGCTTTGACATTCTGTATATCATCGTGATACAATAAGATTGGCTGTAACAGCCAATCTTATTTTTTCACCTTAGGGGGTACACCAATGAAACAGAGAAACAAACTCAAGCGGGCTGCCGCGTTCGTCGTCAGCGCCGCCGCTCTGCTGACAGGAAGCGTAACAGCGTTTCCGGAACAGGTCAGCGTCAATGCGGCGGACTGTGTGATCGACACCGGCACGACCTACCAGACCATTCGCGGATTCGGCGGCATCAACCATCCCGAATGGGCAGGCGACCTGACCTCATCGCAGCGTGAGACAGCGTTCGGCAACGGCACCAATCAGCTCGGCTTTACGATGCTTCGTGTCTTCGTGAATCCGGACAAAAACCAGTGGAGCAAAGCCGTCCCGACCGCAAAGTATGCGTCTGAACATGATGTCACGGTCTTCGCATCACCCTGGGAGCCGCCCTCCAGCCTCGCAGAGAGCGGAAACGGCAAAGGCAAGCTGCATCTGCCTTCCAGAAATTACGGTGCCTATGCACAGCACCTCAATGATTTCGGAACGTACATGAAGCAGAACGGCGTCAATCTGTACTCGATCTCCGTGCAGAACGAACCGGATTACGCACACGACTGGACCTACTGGTCTACGGACGAGGCAACTGCATTCATCGCAGACTACGGCGACAAGATCACCAGCACACGGCTGATGTCGCCCGAATCGTTCCAGTTCTCGCCGGACGGCGCCTCATGGATCAGCGGCGGCGACGGCGGAAAGCGGTTCTACAAGAAGATCATGCAGAATTCCAAGGCAATGGCAAACTGCGACGTCTTCGGCACCCACTTCTACGGCACCACGAGAGACTGGATGGATTATCCGGATCTCGAAAAATGCGGCAAGGAGCTCTGGATGACGGAGGTCTATGTCCCGAACAGCGACGAGAAATCCTCCGACAGATTCCCCGAAGCACTCGCCGTTGCCGAGAATATCCACAACGGCATGACCGTCAGCAACCTCAGCGCGTATGTCTGGTGGTACATCAGAAGACAGTACGGTCCGATGAACGAGGACGGCTCAGTCTCCAAGCGCGGCGCAATGATGGCACAGTATTCCAAGTGGATCCGTCCGGGTGCGGTGCGCATCGGCGCAACCGAATTCCCCGAAGGCAAGAATTATGTCGCGATGGATACCAAGAAAGGCAATTACGGCAGCCTTCAGACCATGGTCTCCGCCTACAAGCTCGACAAACAGATCACGGTCGTCGCAATCAACCCGACACCGAACGCAAAGACCCAGAGCTTCTCGCTCAAGCGCGGTGAGACGATCTACGGCATGGAGGCATATCACACCACCGGCAGCGAGAACTTCCGTGCAACCTCCGCACCGAGCTATAACGGCAGCAGCTTTACGGCATCGCTCCCCGCACAGTCTGTGACGACCTTCGTCATCAGCACCGGCGAGGTCAAGCCGATCGAGCCCGATGCCAACGGTTACTACTTCCACGATACCTTCGAGAGCAGCACCGACAGCTGGGCAGGCAGAGGCAGCGCGGCTGTCTCCTCCGCAAGCGGTCAGGCATATGCCGGCAGCAAGGCACTGGAAGTCACCGGCAGAGAGAAGGCATGGAACGGCGCACAGAAGGAGCTGGATACCAGAGCATTCAAGGCAGGCACAGAGTACAGCTTCAGCGTCTGTGCATACAGCGATACCCAGCAGAATATGATGCTCTCGCTGCAATATACCGACGCCTCCGGTGAGGTCAAGTACGATCACATCGCAAATGCGGAATCCTACGGCGGCTATGTCCAGCTCGCAAATACCAATTACAAGATTCCCGAAGGGGCTACCTCTCCGGTCCTCTATGTCGAATCTGAGAGCGGCTCCGGCAGCTTCTATATCGACGAAGCAATCGGCGCAGTCGCAGGCACTGCGATCGACGGTCCCAAGGCAGTGAAATTCCTCCTCGGTGACGTCAACAGCGACGGCACGATCAATGCCGCAGACCTGACCCTTGCAAAGCGTTACTTCGCAAAGAGCTTCCCCGACCGCATCTCTCAGCGCGCAGCAGACGTCGATCAGAGCGGTACGGTCGATGCGACAGACATCACGCTGCTCCGCGATTTCCTCGTGACTCAAATCACCGAATTCCCGGTCGCGGAAAAACCGATCCCGCAGGTTGATTTCAACGAAATGGCACAGAAATTCGGCAGCGTCAGCCTCGCAAAATCCTATAAGAACGCAAACGAAAACAACCCGCTGATCTCGCAGTATTTCGGCGCAGACCCCGGCGTCATGGAGTATGACGGCAGAGTCTATATCTACATGACCGACGACCACATGCTCTATGAAAACGGCAATCCGTCCAAGGAAGTATACAGCACGATCAACTGCCTGCGCTGCATCTCCTCCGACGACATGGTCAACTGGACCGACCACGGCCTCATCAATGTCGCGGGACAGAACGGCATCGCAAAATGGGCGGGCAACTCCTGGGCACCGACCGCCTGCCACAAGAAGATCCACGGCAAGGAAAAATTCTTCCTCTACT
>CAMNAY010000039.1 GCA_946531975.1 uncultured Ruminococcus sp.
GTCGATGGCGGTCGGCAAGGCACAGCCGGGTATGCTGGTCGGCGGCGTCAACTCCAGTCTGGAGGACAGCGCAGCAAAGGCATACTGCAAGACCTCTCCCGCTGCAAAGTGCTACGTGGACAATTCCGAGAGCTATTCGACCAACGAGATTACGATTTACTGGAATTCTCCGCTGATCTATCTGCTCGCAGTCTCTGAGGCTGCACAGAATCCGCAGATCATTGTTGATCCGCCGCAGCCGAATGCTGTCTGGGGTGACACCGATGATGACACGGAGCTGAATGTGAAGGACGCTGTTCTGCTCGCACGAATCGCAGCAAGCGATGAGACACTGAAGGACGGCGAAGTGACCGATCAGGGCAAGACCAATTCGGACGTCAATCACGACGGCAAAGTCGATGTGAACGATCTGCAGAAGATGCTGAAGTACCTCTCCGGCACGATCACGAAAGACGACCTTGCAAAAGCAGACTGAATGAGAAAAAGGACTGCCGCAGAAGACGCGGCAGTCCTTTGGCATATCCAAAGAAGGGGGAATTTCTATGGCAGAAAACTATCTTGTGATCCGGAAAGAATGGGCGGAGAGCGACGCCAGACGTGATGCCGGACTGACCACTCCGCCGCAGATTGAACGCTTTGACAGTCTGGTGTACGGTGCAGATCCGGTGTGGCAGAGTCTGGATGTTTACCGTCCGCGGGCGCAGGCAGGGAAACTGCCGGTGATTGTCAGCTTTCACGGCGGCGCATGGGTCTACGGCAGCAAGGAGGTCTACCAGTATTACTGCATGGATCTTGCTCTGCGGGGCTTTGCCGTGGTGAATTATAACTACCGTCTTGCGCCGGAAAACAGGTTTCCGGCAGCGCTGGCGGATACCAATTCTGTCTTTGCATGGGTGCTGGATCATGCAGAGGAATACGGCTTTGACACAGATGCAGTGTTTGCGGTCGGTGATTCGGCGGGTGCCATGGGTATCGCACAGTACGCTTGCATCGTGACAAATCCCGCATATGCAGCGGCATATCCGTTTGCAGTACCGGCGGGGCTGAGACTGCGCGGCATCGCGCTCAACTGCGGTATCTATCAGGCAATCGGCAGGGGAGCGGAGCTTGCGGATTATCTGCCGGAGCAAAACAGCGAAGAAGTGCTGCGGCTGCTGCATGGTCCGCACCATGTGACCGCAGATTTCCCGCCGTCGTATGTGATGACCTCGAACCGTGATTTCCTGCATGCAGAGCCGGTGCATCTGCTGGAGAAATTCGATCAGCTCGGTGTTCCGTACCGGTACCGGATGTACGGCGATGCAGAGCACCCGCTGTGGCATGTGTTCCACTGTGATCTCAGACTGGATGCCGCAAAGCAGGCGAATGATGACGAATGTGCCTTTTTCCGCTCACTGCTCTGAGCGCAGACTGTCAAAGAAAACGGAGAATTCCATTTCTCCTGTATCGGGGATTCCGCGCGCGAAGATCCTGCCGCCGAGTGCCGCAGCGATTTTCTGTGAGATATACAGACCGATGCCGCTGCCTTCCTTTTCCCGCGCATTGGAGCCGCGCCAGAAGCTTCCGAAGACGAAAGGCATTTCCTGTTCGGGCAGCAGTTCCCCGCGGTTGCGGACAGAGATGCTGAAGCCTTCCTCCTGCCGCTGCATCATCACAGCGATTCCCTTGCCGTTTCCGTATTTGCAGGCGTTATTGATGAGCTGTGAGATAATGCGGAACAGCCCGTACATGTCGCTGTGAATCAGCGGATTTCCGCTGCATGTGACAGTGAACGGAATGCGGCTCAGTTCCAGTCTGCCGCTGTATTCCTGTTCTGTCAGAGCGGCAAGCTCCTTCAGGTAGAACGGCTCGATCTCCGGCTGATAGGCGCTGACAGCCTGCGCAGCGGTGCGGATCATCTCGGCAGTCAGGGCTTCAATCTTCTGTGCGTTTGCCGTGATTTTTTCCGCGATTTCCTGACTGCTCATGCTGTTCTCATCATACAGTCCGGTGCCGATTGCTTCGGCATATAGACGGATATTGGCGACGGGCGTTTTGACGCCGTGTGCAATCGACGCGAGTATGGTCTGCCGCTGTGATTCCATCTGTTCAATATGTTTCTGCTTGTTTTTCAGGACATCGTTCAGCATATTCATGCCCCAGATGAATTTACCGAAGCGGCGGTCGCGGGTCTCCGGCAGCTTCTCGGTCTCCGGCAGCTTGGCGATATGCGCCGGATAGTCCGACAGCTTGCGGAACGGTGCCAGAATGCGAAAATGCAGATAAACCGTGATGCCGCAGGAGATCAGCCAGCAGACAGCGATCAGCGCGAAAAGCAGGTGCTTTGCGTTTTGCTCAGTATCTGCCGAAAACCGGTAGACTGTAAAGCCCAGCAGCGTTTCTTCGGCATCTGCGACGCTGCAAATGACGGTATTGTCGCTGATGTCGGAAGTGAACGGGCGGCTGTTGTGTTCTGCGGGGAGAAACTGTATTTCGACCGGCATGCTGCTGCCGTAGATCTGCGACCATTCCGGCAGCTTCTCACGGATGATCGCCTCAGGGTCTGCGTGCTGTTCGGCGGTCAGTGCATTCAGTTCCTGATTGATGCGGTTGACGGCAACGCGATAATCGCGGTTTCGGTTTGTAACGCAGCGGGAAAAGAGCAGGGAGCACCCGAACAGAAGCAGCGCAAAGATCGCCGTAAATACCGCAAGCATGCGCAGAAGCGGCTTCATGCATCACCTCCGAAGCAATAGCCGATCTTCCAGACTGTGCGGATGATCTTCGGCTGGTTCGGGTCATCCTCCAGCTTCTCGCGCAGCCAGCGGATATGCACACTGACCGTGCTTTGCTCGGTGAAGCAGTCCGTTCCCCAGACTGCATCGAACAGATCGTTTTTGCTCATTGCTTCGCCTGCGTGGAGCATAAGAACCCGCAGCAGTTCAAATTCCTTGGCATTCAGCCGGAGCGGCACGCCGTTCTTCGTGACCTGTCTGGAAACAGGGTTGAGCGTGATGCCGCAGCCGGACAGCAATGCATGTTCCGGTTCCGGTTTCTCACTGCGCTTGAGCAGCGCCCGGATTTTTGCGGTCAGAACGGGAATGGAGAACGGCTTTTCGATGTAGTCATCCGCACCGGTCTCATAGCCCAGCAGTTTGCTGTCATCGTCTGATCTGGCGCTCATCATCATGATCGGGAGATCCTGCGTTTTCCGGATTTCCGTGCAGGTCTCAAAGCCATTCATACCCGGCAGCATGATGTCCAGCAGCACGAGCCGGAAGGATTCCTCCCGCAGAGCATTCAGACCTGCTTCGGCATCTGCACGGAGCGAGACCGAGAACCCGGAGCGGAGCAGAAAATCCCGCACCAGCGCACCAAGTTCCGGATCGTCTTCGATCATCAGAATATCAGTCATTGTATACACCTGCCTTTGTAACAATTATAGCATATTATGCGGAGAAGTTCAATGGGAGCAAGAGAAAAAGCCGGCATAGCCGGCTTTTTGTGTTATGAGAATGCGTGGTTTGCAGTGAAATCACACAAAGCTGCCGAGGTCGAGAAAGTCCGGAGTGTCAATTATGCCTTCAGTGCCGGTAAATGCGCACTGAAGCGTACCGGTTTCATAGTCCGCGATCAGCAGAAAGACGACGCCCTCGCTGCGGATGTTCTCCGTGAAGGAATCGACCGGCTCAGATGTCAGCAGATCTTTGAAGCGGGAGACTGTCAGCTTTTCATCGGTTCCGAACATTCGCTCATACTTTTTCCAGCGTGTGATATCGTGCGGCGAAACGGTCATTCCCTCCGGATTAACCTCTGCGGCATATGCATTGACTGCGCAGACACAGCCCTTTGCATTCCATGTCAGACCGTTGGCGAGCGGAGTCTGTTCATCGCGCAGGATTGCTTTTCCAGTCGGTGCAACGCAGTTTTCTGCGACGAATGCGTCCTTTGCATCGGTCAGGAAGACATTGTGACTGTATGTGTACTGCGGTGTGTGCGCTGTCAGATATTCACCGGCTTCTCTGGCAGTGCTGTATTGTTCCAGCGCTTCCCGCATCGCAAAAGAGTATGCGATTTTGTTCTCGCAGGTAAACTCTTCTGAAGTGCCGACATCGAGGTCTGCTGCCATTACACCGTTATCGTTTACACCGGTTACGACATCGAGTGTGCCGAGCGTGGAGACAGAGATCAGCGAGCGGTCGCCGTTATTGAGATGCAGTACACTGTGTGCGGTACACATTTTGTTGCCGCGTCCGAGGTCCCATTCAAGGATTCTGGCGGAGATCCGCTTGCCGGAAGCGGTGCGGCTGCCGTCCGCGGTGATCGTGCTGCATGCGTAGTTCCGCAGAACATCGGGCACAAAATGAAGCAGATCTGCTTCATAGCGTGAGAGCTTTCCGTCCTGCTTCAGACCGGTTTTTCCGCCGTGGAAGCCGCTTGCAAAGCCGTCAAGCTCTGCTCTGTATTCTTCCGGCAGTGCCGCGCGCAGTGCATCAATGCGTTCTGCGATCATTTTCGGCGTATCATTTTCATCGTAAGGATCAAAGGAGAGCTTTATCAGCTCATTCAGATAGTCGTCTGCGAAGGCTTCATAGTCCGGCATCGCCTTCTGGATCGCTTCGGCATAGGCGGCGCCTGCGGCTGTATGATCGCCTTTTGTCAGGTCAAGTGTCACATCGAAATAGCTCTCCTTTTTGCGGATTACGCACAGCCCGTCTGCGGAGGTGAATTCAGCCTGTGTCGGTTCCGCAGTCGGAGCAATGTCCTCATAGCGGTTTCCGGTTGCGAGTGACGAGACCGGTTCGAGTGTGCTTTTGCTCTGTTCCGGTGCCGAAAACCCGTCATAGCTCGGCTCGGAGCAGCCGCAGGTCAGCAGAAACAGCGCTGCCGCAGACACACAGATCATGTTTCGTTTCACAGGTCTATCCTCCTTACCAGCCCAGATCGTTCAGCCATGTCCGGAGCTTGCGTTCACGGCTGTTCAGCTCTGATTCATTTTCCAGTTTGCCGAGCTTCAGCTCGCCCTGAATTCCGCCGTCCACGAGGTAAATGACGCGCTCACTCTGTGCTGCGACGCGCTCGCTGTGCGTGACCATGAGGATGCCGGTGCCTTCGCGGTTGGCGTTGGTCAGCTCACGCATGACATCGCCCGCAGCTTTGGAATTCAGCGCACCGGTCGGCTCATCGGCAAAGATAATTTTCGGGTTGTTGATGAGGGCACGGCAGAGACACGCACGCTGAAGCTGACCGCCGGAGACCTCATTGATGCTGTGCTCGGCAGTTTCAATAATGCCGAGTCTGCGCATCAGCGTTTCAGCCCGTTCGTTGATCTCTTTGCGGGAACTGCCTGCCTGATAGCCGGGCAGGACAATGTTGTCAAGGATGCTGAGCTTTTTCATCATGTACATCTGCTGGAAGATGAACCCCATTTCCGTGAGACGCAGGCGGTTCAGTTCTTTCGGCTTCATGTCCGAAAGCATTTTGTCCCCGAATTTCACCTCGCCGGAGGTTGGACTGTCCATGCCGCTGACGGTATAGAGCAGCGTGGATTTTCCGCTTCCGCTCGGACCCATGATGCTGACAAACTCGCCCTCATCCATGGAGAAATTGACATTGCACAGAACATTGTTGCTGTTCGTGCGGATAATAAATGTTTTGCAGAGATCGGTAACAGATAAAACCTGACTCATAGCAGCAGCCTCCTTATTCTTCATTCATCTGACGGATATCAATATGTCTGATGCTCTGCATCCGCAGCAGTGTGGGCAGCAGCACGGCACCGAGCATGAGAGCCGGCATCATGACATACACAAACAGCCGGAACGGCAGGAACTCAAATCCGGTCAGTCCGATAAACGCCTCAAAGAGAATACCTGCAAGCGCGGAGATCCCGGTGTAATAGAGGATAATCGCGACAATCACAGAGAGCAGCGTCAGCAGGATCATGCGCAGGAGCTGCCAGCACCGCACCGACCGGTTTGTGAAGCCGAGACTCTTGAGCAGTGCGATCTCCGGCGTGTCTTCTGCAAGGAAGATATTGAGGTACAGTACGGTAATCAGCACATTCACGAACAGCACCGTTCCGGTCATGACGCGCATCAGCAGGGTCAGCACATTGTCATAATCCTCAAGGGATTCTTCGGTGTATTCCATTGCGGTCTTGATATTCTCCCTGCCGTATTTGTCGCAGATCTGCTGAAAAACGGCGTCCTTGTCTTCAGAATCAATGACGAAACCGAGCCAGTTATAGCGGTGTCCGTCCGAATTGTCGTGCTGATATTCTGTTCCGGCGATCACATATGCTTCATCCTGCTCTGCGTAATCGAGGAAGCCGGTGATGACAAACTGATGATCATATTCCTTCTGGACCAGCTGTCCGCTGTCCTCGTCGATGCCGCTGAACGAAATGTCAACCGTATCTCCGATCGAAATGCCCATTTGCTTTGCCGAGAACCAGCTCATTGCCGCTTCGTTCGCGAGCTTCGGCGCACGGCCGCCCTCGCGGTAGGTGAGCAGCTCCGTGTCCGGAAGATCATAGCAGAAGAACACGTTCATGAGCGGCTGGCCGTTGATCTTCCATGTCGCGAGTTCACCGTTGTACAGATCGACATGTGCCGGAATACCGGCGTCTTTCAGCTCTGCATTGATTTGCTCAAAGAACGGGATGCCGTCATACGCTTCGCGGTCGTAGTATTCCTGCATCAGCGTATCATTGAAATCTATGATGAAATCCTGAGAAGTGACCATATAATAGCGCATGAACGACGGATGAATGACCGAATGCCGGAGCGAAGCGGTCAGCAGGATGATTGACGCACCGAGCGTGTAGGCGAGGATGAGGAAGATATAGCGCTTGAAGCGCGTCATGATATCTGAGACCGCAAGATAGAGCGGTACAGGCATTTTGCGGCGCTTGCTCAGATGCAGGGCAGTGTGCCTGCCGAAGCGTTCGCCGCGGTTCTCGCCGTGAATGGCGTCAATGACAGAGATGCGCTTCATTCTGCGCATCACAAATACCGAGAACAGGATCATTACAAGAACGATGCCTGCGACCGCCGCGATGCCGAGCGCCGTCATGATTTCTGCCGACGGGCTGATTCTGCCGGAGCCGAACATCAGGACGACTTTTCGGGATACCGGTAATCCGATTGCAGCGCCGATCATACCGCCGACGACCGCAAAGGCGATGTATTTGGCTGCAAACAGCCAGCGGAATTTCAGCGAATCCACGCCGATTGCACGCATCATGCCGATTTCCTTCTCCTCCTCCTTCAGCGCCGCAATCATCGTGAAGCGGATCGTCATGAGGATGAGCAGGATCATAAACAGGCTGATGAGAACGACAAAGACCGAGACTATGTTCGCGATGATCTCATCGTCGGAGCCGACATTGTTCTGCTGGTTAATGCTGCATCCGGTCATGGTCTGATTGTAAATATCGACCGCGACTGCTTCCAGATCCTGACGGTCATCGGAAGCCATATTGACGGAAAACTGCATGTACCGGAGCGGGAAATCCTGTGCGATGCGGGCAAAATCCGCATCGGAAACAATGTACCGCGCTTTCTGCCGGGATTTGAAGAAGGTCGAGACCTCCAGTTCATAGACATTGCCCAGATCGGTTGTGAACCGGATTTTGTCTCCGGCCTGTACACCGGTCAGTTCCTTAAGCCCGACGCTCAGTGCGACCTGTCCGTTTTTGACGTAAAACGGCTTGTCGTTCTCGTCAAAAACCAAATCACAGTCGGTAAACTGCGCAGAGAGCAGATGCGAACGGCCAAGGAACACATCAGAGTCCTTTTCCTCGTAGTGCGGGAAATCAACACCCTCTGACTTCAGCCGGACCAGTTCATGCGTCCAGTGGTCTTTCACCTTGTCGTTTTCATCGAGCATTTTGTTGATCGTTCCGGTCATTTCATCGAGTTTTCCTTCCGGAATCCGCGTGAAATATGCGACATCGGCAGTGCGGCAGACTTTCTGCGTATAGGAATTTCCGGTCAGCGATGAATAGACCTGTGCAGCACCGACAAACACCAGCGCGGAGGCGATTGTGATGAACAGAAACAGGATGATATTCAAGCCCCGTTTACTGCGCAGATCGTTTTTCAGCATGCGGAAGAACATCCGATCATCTCCTTTGAGCATAATTGAACTGTCTGTATTATAGCATATCGAGGATTAAAAAGTCTTTAAGTAAAATAATTTTTTTTGCTGACCGGAGCTTTTCGCCGAAAATCCGGATCACTTGACATTTTTCGCTTTTTTCGGTATGATAGATAGGAAACCGACAACCAAAGGAGTGTGATCGGATATGACCACAAAAGAGCGGATACTGACCCTGCTGGAGGAAAACCGCGGAAAAACTGTTTCGGGGGAGCAGCTTGCCGCAGCGCTGAATGTCTCCCGCAATGCCGTATGGAAGGCAGTCACAGATCTGCGTGCTGCCGGCTACCGGATTGATGCCGTCACAAACAAAGGCTACTGCCTTTCCGCAGACAATGACAAGCTTTCTGTGCAGGGCATTGTGCCGCTGCTCAGTGAGACTGCGCGTCCCTTTGCGGAGTATTTGCGGGTGTATCCGGAGCTGGCATCGACAAATCAGACAGCAAAGGAGCTTGCGCTGGCGGGTGCTGCACACGGTACGGCTGTGATTGCAGCGCAGCAGTCGCAGGGCAGGGGACGCTATACTCGCAGCTTCTGTTCACCGCCGGGCGGCTTGTATTTCAGCATCATTCTGCATCCGGACAAGCTGCACTTTGCACATGTGACAACCGTGACGGCACTGGCTGCCGTTGCGGTCTGTGAGGCGATCGAGGCGGTCTCCGGAAAGAAACCGGGTGTCAAATGGGTCAATGATGTATTTCTGGACGGGAAAAAGGTCTGCGGCATCCTGACCGAAGCCGTCACCGATATTGAGAGCGGAACACTCGGCTGGCTTGTGCTGGGCATCGGCATCAATGTTACAACCCGACCGGAGGACTTCCCGCCGGAGCTGCGGGAGATTGCAGGCTCGGTATTCGGCGGAGAATCTCCCGGCAGCCGGAACCGTCTTGCCGCAGAGCTGATGAACCGCATCCCCGGCTGTGTGCCGATGCTGACGGAGGAGGAAGTGATCGCAAGCTACCGCAGCAAACTGATGATGCTCGGAAAGCCGGTCACGGTGGTGCAGAGCGACGGAACAGAGTATTCCGCACTGGCTCAGGACGTGGACTGTGCAGGGCATCTGATCGTACAGACCGAAGACGGTGTGAAGCAGACGCTGTCTTCGGGCGAGATCCGCATTCGGATATAAGAACAGGAACAAACCGGATTGATTGTCACCTATTTTATAATTATGGGTTGACAATTCGTCCGGTTTGTGCTATAATGGTGACAAATGAAAGACAATCACCGCAGGAGGAGCCGCTATGAACCTTCGACCGCATCATTTGCTCTGCATACAGAAATATACCGGGCACGGCTATGATGCTGCGTTTACCGCGCATATGAATGCGGTCACGGAGCAGCTTCGGCGCGATCCGCAGACACAGGTGACGCTGGTTTCCGGCGCCGATACGCTCTGCGCGGTCTGTCCGCATCAGTGCGGCGGCGTGTGCGATGCGCAGGAAAAGGTCACGGCAATGGACCGCGCCGTGCTGAAGCACGGTTTTACAGCGCAGAACGGCGGCGCATGGGCAGAGCTGGCTGCTGCTGCCCGCACGGAGATCCTGTTCACGGAGATCTTTCATCAAATTTGTGCCTGCTGTCAGTGGTATGATCTTTGCAGGCAGACGGAGGTTTCAAATGGAACAAATGAATCGAACAAAGTCCCTGTCCCGCACGCTTGATCTGGCGTATATCGCCGTCGGAGCAGCGCTGATCGCAGTCTGCTCGTGGATCAGCATTCCGATGACTGTGCCGTTTACGCTGCAAACCTTTGCAGTGTTTTTCATGCTGACGCTGCTGGGCGGTAAGCGCGGCACCGCGTCGATCGTTGTGTACATTCTGCTGGGAGCGGCAGGCGTGCCTGTTTTTGCGCAGTTTTCCTCAGGGCTTGGCGTGCTGACCGGAAGCACCGGCGGTTACATCATCGGTTTTCTGTTCACCGGTCTGATCTACTGGGCAGCGGAACGGTTCCTCGGTGATAAGCTCTGGGTCAGAATCGCGGCGCTGGTGCTCGGACTGGCAGCCTGCTATGCGTTCGGAACAGGCTGGTTCATCAAGGTGTATACCGACGCAAACGGCGCCGTCGCACTGAATACGGTGCTTGGCTGGTGCGTGTATCCGTTCATCATCCCGGATGTTGTGAAGATGGGACTGGCAGTGACGGTCGCGAGCCGCGTTGCGCCGTTCCTCAATACCGGAAGAAAAACCGCATCTGCATAATCGCTCAGCCCCGTGTCTGACTGCTTCAGGCACGGGGCTGATGTTTATTGTACCGGATAACCGATGTT
>CAMNAY010000040.1 GCA_946531975.1 uncultured Ruminococcus sp.
CTCGTCGATTTTTTCCTCCAGCTCATAGCGGATTGCCAGATACTCCGGCGTCAGCTCGACCGGATCAAAGTCCGGCTCGCTCTCCTTCGCTTCCCGTGCTTCCGCCAGCACTGCCGCATAATCCTCCGCGCCGATATCCGCCTGAAGCTCCGCTTCGATCTCGCGGGTCACGCCCTCTGCGGTGTTCATTGCGCTTGCAAGGATCGAATATGCGCTGTCGCGCAGATCGAGCAGTTCTCCGTTTTCCAGCACCTTGACGCCCTGCTTCAGCAGTTCCCGGACGCAGTTATGTCCGAGCTTGGCATATTCCAGCGCCTCGGGCCAGAAATGTGCATCCGCATAGGTATCCGCCGTATCCTGACAGTAGCGCAGGCAGTCTGACCAACGCCCCTCCGCCTCCAGCAGCGTCAGCGCATTCCGGCAGTTCTCGATTGCGGGGTGCGAGCGCCATGTATCAAACTGCATCGCATGAAACTGCTGCAAAAGCAGGCAGGTATACAGCTGATCGACCGCAGCGTCGGCGGTCGGATGCGCCTCCATGGCACTGGAAACACGCTCCAGCATCCGCTCCGTAAACGAAACGCCCAGCTCCGCTGCACGCTCCGAATTCAGCAGATTCAAATATTCCATCAGAGCAAGCTGCTTTTCCTGTTCGGAATGCTCCGCACTCTGCAGGAGCTCCTCCAGCTGCTCGCCCTGTGCCTTCAGTTCCTGATAACGCGCTTCATCCTTGATATAATGCATAACTCTGCCTCCTTTAGACCGGCACGGAGCCGGTTCTCTGCGTGCGGCGCTTCGGCGCACACTATTTAGTCTATGATACCATAATTCCGGCTGAATGTCAAGCGAAATGCAGAAAAAATACACAATGACACAATGCCGGCTGTCTTCGGGATGCCGGATCCGGCTTTGCGGCGCATGCACTGTAAAAAAGGGAATGAATTGCATGCGGAATTTGTGCAAAAAAGAGAAAATCATGAAGGCATATCCGTTGTTCTTGCTTTCTGAAATTAAATATGGTATACTGTCTTTGCATGCCCAAACAGGGCAAATTCAGGGCTTTTATGCGCATTTCGGCGCATTATCCCCGATTGGAGGAAGCAAAAGAAATGGCAGAAAACAAAACCGAAGAACGCAATGTGAATGTCATCCTCAAAAATGATGAACACCATGAGGATGAGGTTGTCATCTCTCTCTCGGCGGTATTCCGCAAACTGAAAAAATACTTCATGGTCTGGTTCCTGGTGTCCGTCATTGTCGGCGGTCTGATCACCGGTCTGAGCATCTTCTTCACGACGACGTCGTCGATGCCGGTCCGCGCACTGGTCAGCTTCAACTATGACGGCATCGAAAAAGGAAAGAGCCCGGACGGAACCGACTTTGACCCGAATTCGCTGAAAAATCCGATGGTGATCGAAGCGGCGCTGACCGACTGCGGCATGGATCTTGAGATTCTCGAAGATGTCCGGAACGGCATCGAAGTTGACGGCGTTGTTCCGGAGGATACGATCAGCCGCCTGACTGCATACCACAACGTGTTCGAGAATGCCACAAACGGCATGCCCGCTGCACAGGCAATCCTTGATGAGTCTTGGTTCTCCACACAGTACATCATCGAGTTCACTTTCCGCGACACGGATCTCAAGCGCTCTGAAGCGGTTCAGCTGCTCAATGCAGTCCTCAATGAGTACAAAAACTATTTCTTTAAGAATTACGGCTACAATGAGCCGCTGGGCTCGGCTCTCGGCGCCCTCAAATATGAGGATTATGACTACGCGGAAGCAATCGACATGTTCAGCGATTCCCTCACCAAGCTGCGCCGCTATGTCAACAACCTTGCAACCGACGATACCACCCGCTTCCGTTCGTCTGTGACCGGCTACACCTTCGCGGACCTGCGCGATACCATTAACACGGTCTCTGACCTCGACCTCGACCTGATCTCCTCTTATATCACCGTCAACAATGTCACCAAGGATAAGGAGCGCGTGCAGGCTTACTACGAGTACCGCATCGAAAACCTTACCCGGAATAAGAAGGAATATGAGGAAAAGCTCGCTTCCCTTGAGGCTTCGATCGACAGCTATGTCAAGGATGACATCTACATCTTCGGCAACGGAAATGACGATATCAACACGCAGACAACCATGGCTTCCGAACAGTACGACAAGATGATCACCCAGAAAATCAATGCACAGAGTGACCTTTCTCACACCAAGCAGCAGATCGAATACTACAACCAGCGCCTCACTGCACTCCGCAGAACAACCGTCGGCTCGACCGACAAGAAGAAGAAGGTTGAGGAAGACCTCAAAAAGCTGAACGAAAAGGTCCTGAACCTCACCGAGCTGGTCAAGGAAACCGCAGACGACTACTACCGCAATGTCTCGCTCGCAAATGCGTACTCGATCCTCGTTCCGCCGAGCAACGATGTCAAGACAACCGTCAAGACCGGTATCAAGACCGCTCTGCTCCCGGTCGTCGGTCTGGAGCTTGTGATCCTGATGGTTTACCTCGGCTTCTCCTTCTTCAAGGCAATGGCAGAGGAAACCCGCAAGAAGCGCCTTGCAAAGCAGGGCGTCACCAAAGATGACGAAAATCAGAATCCCGACAGCGACAGCACGGAAAAATCTGAATAATCCAGAACCGAATCGCCCGCATGGCTCAGCAGAACCGTGCGGGCGTTCTGTATTCTTTCTGTGCCTGACATCTTGCTTTTTTTTGACAGAAATGGTATACTAAAAGAATCAGAAGCTATCGTTTTCACGGAGGTGACATCCATCTTGCTCAAACGCTGGGAGATCGGCGCGCCCGATCCCGAAAAAGCCGCAAAACTCCGGCAGCAGGGCGGCATTACACAGCTCTGCGCCGAGGTTCTCGTTTCCCGCGGCATCGAATCAGTTGATGCAGCCGGCAGCCTGCTGAATGTCTCGGAGCTTTCCGATCCGCTGCTGATGAAGGATATGGAACGCGCCGCAGAACGGATTCTCGAAGCTGTGGACAGCGGTGAACGCATCTGCGTCTACGGCGACTACGACTGCGACGGCGTCACCGCAACGGTCATCCTGACCGACTGGCTCACCGGCGCCGGCGCCGATGTTATGTGGTACATTCCGACCCGTGCGGAGGGCTACGGCATGCGCATCGACCGCCTGCAAAAGCTCAAGGAGGAAGGCGTCTCCCTGATCGTGACCGTCGATAACGGCATCTCCGCCGTGGAGGAAGCAAAGGCTGCCAAAGAACTCGGCATAGACCTCGTCATTACCGACCACCACCGCCCCGGCGATGTGCTGCCGGAGGCTGTCGCGGTCGTCGATCCGTACCGCCCCGACTGCATGTCGCCCTACAAGACCGTTTGCGGCGCAGTCGTCGCGCTGAAGCTGACCGCAGTCCTCGACGGCGGCGACTGGGAGCCTGCCATGGAGCAGTTCGGCGATCTCGCTGCACTCGCGACGATTGCAGACGTCATGCCGCTCGACGGCGAGAACCGGTTTATCGTTCAGCGCGGTCTTCAGCTCCTCGCCAACACGGAACGCATGGGACTGTATTCGCTTATGGCGGTCTGCGGCATCGAAGCCGGAACACCGATCTCATCCACCGCGGCTGCATTCCAGCTCATCCCGCGGATCAATGCTGCTGGACGTTTTGCCTCGGCAGCGCTCGCCGCAAAGCTGTTCCTCACGGATGATCCGGAGGAAGCACAGATGCTCGCGGAGCAGATTCACGGGCTGAACAATGACCGCCGCGAAACCGAGCAGGTCATCTTCGGTCAGATCATGGAGCAGATCCGGCAGAACCCTGACCTGATCTCCGGCAGAGTGCTGGTGTTCTCCGGCGATGACTGGCATCACGGCGTCATCGGCATTGTCGCGGCACGCCTGCAGGAGCGCTTCGGCAAGCCCTGCTTCCTGATGTCGCGGGAACCGGACGGCTACCGCGGTTCTGCCCGCAGCTTCGGAGATTTCTCCGTGTTTGAGTGTCTCAAATACTGCGAGCCGCATCTGCTGCGCTACGGCGGACACCCCGGTGCGGGCGGCTTTACCGTCTCGCCGGAATCCCATGACGCTTTTTGTGCGGCTATTCAGGAATATGCCGCAAAGTTCAATCCGCAGATGCCTGTCATGACTGTTCATGCGGAGCGTGCCCTCGAACCCTCTGAGCTGACGGTGCAGAATGTCATGGGTCTGAGTGTGCTGGAGCCGTTCGGTCAGGGCAACCCCAAGCCGCTGTTCGTCCTGAAAGAAATGACCGTCTCGGAGATCTACGGCATGTCCGGCGGAATCCATACCAAGCTGCGGCTGCGCAAAAACGGCTTCCAGCAGGATGTTCTGCTCTTTCGGATGAAACCGGAGGAAACCGGAATCGAACCCGGTCAGGTACTGGATTTCCTGATCTCTGCCGATGTGCGCGAATACATGGGAAAGCCTTCCCTGTCACTGCGCTGTGAGGACTGGCGGAAATCGGCAAGGGCACAGGAACAGGACATCGCCGCACAGGCAGCATATGATGCCTACCGGCGCGGCGAAAAGCTGCCGAGCCTTGCCTATTATCAGCGGATGTGTCCGCATCGGAGCGATCTGGTCGCGGTCTATCAAATGGTACAGGGGGCGCCGGTCTCGATTCCGCATATCTGCGAAAAACTGCAAAAAGCCGGCATGAACCGCTGCCGCGCAAGAGTCTGCGCGGACATTTTCAGTGAGCTGGGACTGCTTCGCTATGATGCAGCCAGCGACACACTGACCAGACTGCCCGTCACACAGAAGCGGAATCTGACCGAATCCGCCGAGTACCGCAGAATCCTGAAGCTCGCACAGACAGACGGCGCAGAACAGAAATAAAACCGAAAGAGGTACCGATCATGAAACTCAAGAAAACGCTCGCGCTCATGCTCTCCGCACTGACCGGTCTGTCCGCTGCTGCGGGCTGCGGCAGCAAATCAGGCTCTGAGACAGATTCCGGCAGCTCTGCCGCTGTCTCCGACGCACCGATGCTCTCCGCTGCCGAGACCGTCCGTGATATGGGACTCGGCATCAACCTCGGCAATACCTTTGAATCCTGCGGTGACTGGATCGGAAAGGGCAGCGTACAGAACTATGAAACCGGCTGGGGCAGCCCCGTCATCACAAAAGAGATGATTCAGGGCTATGCCGACGAGGGCTTCGGTGTCCTGCGCATCCCTGTCGCATGGTCCAATATGATGCAGGACAACTACACGATTCATCCGGATTATCTCGCCCGTGTGCATGAAGTCACGGACTGGGCGCTCGAAACGGGCATGTATGTGCTGCTCAATATCCACTGGGACGGCGGCTGGTGGGAGGGCTTTGCCGAAGCCGATAAAAAAGACGAATGCATGAAAAAATACACCCGCATCTGGGAACAGCTCGCGGCCGAGTTCGGCGATGAGGGCGGTCACCTTGTCTTTGAATCGCTCAATGAGGAGGGCTGCTGGGATTCGCTCTGGAATCATTACAGTCACAGCACCATGCCGGAAAAGAACACCGCCTATGCGCTGCTCAATGAGATCAACCAGAAATTTGTCGATATCATCCGCGGCACCGGCGGCAAAAACGCTGAGCGCTGCCTGCTGATCGCGGGCTATGCGACCGATATCGACATGACCTGTGACCCGCTCTTTCTCATGCCGGAGGATCCCGCAGGGCGCTGCATCGTTTCGGTGCATTACTACACGCCTGCGACCTTCTGCATCCTCGAAGAAGATGCAGACTGGGGCAAGGCACGCAGCGACTGGGGCACCGAGGACGACATCGACCAGATGTATCAGTACATGGAAATGCTGAAATACCGCTTCACCAGCAAGGGCATTCCGGTCATCATCGGCGAGTACGGCTGCCCGCACAAAAATAAAGATAACGAGAGCATCCGGAAATTCGTCACCAATGTCTGCCGGATGGCGCTGGACAGAGACATCTGTCCGGTTCTTTGGGATACAACCGGAAATTTCTATGACAGAAACACATATAAAATGACCGATCAGGAACTGCACGACCAGATGTTCTCGCTGCTCAGCGAGGATCAGGCTGCCGCCTGAACCGGTGTCTGAAGGGGGAACCGATCATGAAACAGATCAATATGCTCATCAATACCGATGACCGCACCGCGCAGATCAGCCGCGAAATCTACGGGCACTTCTCCGAGCATCTCGGCAGATGCATCTACAACGGCATCTATGTCGGAGAAAACTCCGCGATCCCGAATACCCACGGCATCCGAAATGATGTCATCGACGCCTTCCGGCAGATCCGGATGCCGGTTCTGCGCTGGCCCGGCGGCTGCTTTGCCGACGAGTATCACTGGCGCGACGGCATCGGCCCGAAGGAAACGCGCCGGAAAATGATCAACACCAACTGGGGCGGCGTCACTGAGGACAACAGCTTCGGCACACACGAATTCATGGAGCTTTGCGAGCTGGTCGGCTGCGAGCCGTATATCGCCGGAAATGTCGGCAGCGGCACCGTTCAGGAGCTGGCGGAATGGGTCGAGTATCTCACCTTTGACGGGATCTCACCCATGGCAGAGCTGCGCCGCAAAAACGGCAGAGAAAAGCCGTGGAAGCTGAAGTATCTCGGCATCGGCAACGAAAACTGGGGCTGCGGCGGAAATATGCATCCGGAATATTATGCGGATGTTTACAGACGCTTCCAGAGCTTCTGCAAGAATTTCAGCGGCAATACGCTCTTTCGGGTCGCCTGCGGTCCGAACGGAAACGACTTCCGCTGGACAGAGGTCATGATGCAGCGGCTCGGACAGAACGGCAGTTTCCTCGCAGACGGCATTTCGCTGCACTTCTACTCCGTTCCGGACTGGAATCACAAGGGGCTGGCAGCAGAATTCGACGACGACGCCTATTATCAGCTGCTCGAAACCGCAAACTATACCGACACACTGATTACCCGCCATACCGAGATCATGAACCGCTATGACCCCGAAGGCAAGGTTGCACTGCTGGTCGATGAGTGGGGCACATGGTATGATGTCGAGCCGGGGACGCATCCGGGCTTTCTGTATCAGCAGAATACCATGCGCGATGCGGTCATGGCAGCGCTTTCGCTCAATATCTTCAACCGCCATGCAAAGCGCGTGAAAATGGCAAATCTCGCGCAGGCAGTCAATGTGCTTCAGGCACTGCTGCTGACGGAAGGGGAACAGCTCATCAAAACACCGACCTATCATGTGTTCGATCTGTTCAAGGAGCATCAGGGCGGCGACGCCGTCTACTGCTTTACGCAGAATGTCCCCGCCTGTGACGGCAGACAGCTCCCGATGATCTCAGCGTCTGCCTCGGTCAAGGACGGTACACTGACGCTGACCGCCGCGAACTGCTCCCTCAGCGAAGAAGCTGAGCTGCACTGCCGGATCTGCGGCAGCGCATATACGTCCGTATCGGTGCAGCTCCTGACGGAAGATGCACATGCATACAATGACTTTGCACATCCGGATCGGGTAACGCCCGCTGCACATTCCGCGGCGCTCGAAAACGGAATGCTGACGCTGAAGCTGCCGCCCTGCGCGGTCGCCGCGGTCACACTGTGTTGAGCAGCAGCCGGATGCCCGCCGCGGGTCAGCCGCCGTGCAGACGCTGCCTGCTCTCTGAGACAGATCCCGAAGGGCTGTACCGGCAGATCCGGACACGCATTGAACTGCTGACCGATGAAGAACGCACCGCACCGGAGGAATATGCACAGCGGCTGGCACATTGTGCCCGCTGCGATGCACTCCGCAGCGGACTGTGCAGCATCTGCGGCTGCTTCGCGGAGCTGAGAGCTGCCAGACGGGAGCAGCATTGCCCGCATGAACAGCATTTCTGGTAACCAGGCAGGAGTATTGGATATGGATTTCTATGAAGCACTCAACAGCAGGAAAACCGTTCGCGAATTTGAGCAGGAAGATGTCCCGGACAAAGTGATCGAACGCGTCCTTGCAGCAGCATTCCGTGCGCCGACGAATGACCACATGAGAGACTGGCATTTCATCGTCGTGAAAGATCGCAGTGTCGCCGCAAAGCTGCTGGATATCATCCCGAAGGGAATCTCGGACGAAGAAATGGACGCGCTGATCCGCGACTGGAATCTGAACGACAGCCTTCAGCAGGCATGCTACCGCAGCGCAGTCCCCAAGCAGTACCGGATGCTGTTTGATGCAGCAGCGATCATCATTCCCCTGCTCCGGCAGAAAACCGATATTCTGCATCCGGAAAATCTCTCGCACCTCAACGGCTTCGCTTCGATCTGGTGCAGCATCGAGAATCTGTTTCTGGCTGCGGCGGCAGAGGGATACGGCTGCAATCTGCGTGTCCCGCTGGGCAATGAAGCGGAGTATGCCAGAGATATCCTCGGATTTCCGGACGATTATCTGATGCCGTGCTTCATCGGCATCGGCAGACCGAAGCAGAATCTGACGCCGGTCTGCCAGAAAGAGATCAATCTCCGCGAACGGATCCACAAAGACCGGTTCTGACGATCATCGAACTACAAAAAGGAGGCGAATGTTCCAATGTCTGACTTTCATATGACCGAATGCATCCGAAAAACCAAAGCGCATCTGCCGCTTTCCCCCGCCGAGATCAAAGCGCTCGTTCAGGGCGTGACCGACGAGTCTGTCCCCGATTACCAGACCGCAGCATGGCTCATGGCAGTCTGCTTCAACGGACTGACCGATGAGGAAACCGCACAGCTCACCATGTCCATGCGCGATTCCGGACAGGTGATGCACTGGGATATGCTGCCCGGTCCGGTCGCAGACAAGCACAGCACCGGCGGCGTCGGCGATAAAACAACGCTCATTCTCGCGCCGATCGCGGCAGCCTGCGGCATCTTTATGCCGAAAATGTCCGGCAGAGGACTGGGACATACCGGCGGCACGATCGACAAGCTCGAAAGCATCCCCGGACTGACCACTGCACTGGACCCCGCCGAATTTCTTGCACTCGTGCAGCGCGTCGGCTGTGCCGTTTCCATGCAGACGGGAAACCTTGCGCCTGCTGATAAAAAGCTCTATGCCCTGCGCGACGTCACCGAGACCGTCAACAGCATCCCGCTGATCTGCGCCAGCATCATGAGCAAAAAGCTCGCGACCGGTGCCGACCATATCCTGCTCGATGTCAAGGTCGGAAGCGGCGCGTTTATGAAAAACGACGCCGATGCCGCAGAGCTTGCAAGGCTGATGCGCGCTGCCGCAAAAGCCGACGGCAGACAGTGTACCGCCATACTGACGGACATGGACCGCCCGCTCGGCAGATGCATCGGAAATGCACTGGAGGTGCAGGAGGCGATCCGTGTCCTGCGCGGCGAAACGGACAATGCGCTGGGACAACTGTGTATTGCGCTTGCCGCAGAGCTGCTCCGCATGTCAGGGAAGGGAGATGCCGACACCTGCCGAAAGCTGGCGAAACAGGCGGTCTCCTCCGGCAGTGCGCTGCAAAAGCTCGCACAGATGATTGAGGGACAGCACGGCGACCCGCGCGTAACCGACGATCTCTCCCTGCTTCCGCAGGCAAAATGCAGCAGAGTTCTGCGTGCGGAACGCGCCGGCTGCATCGCTTCCATGCACAGCGAGGAGATCGGACGCGCAAGCGTTCTGCTCGGTGCGGGGCGCATGACCAAAGCGGACAGCATCGACCCCGCTGCCGGCATTGTGCTTGCCGCAGAGCTCGGCGATGCCGTCAGTACCGGAGACCCGCTGCTGACCATGTATGCTGCAACCGAACAGCAGCTCGACGAGGCAGAGCAAAAGCTGCGTGCGGCTGTGGTCATCACCGATGAACAGCCGGAGAAATCCCCGCTGATTCACAAAATCTTCTCCGACCGGACATAAAAATATAAGTGCTTCGCGTCAGATCATCCGGCGCGAAGCACTTTTTTACGATTCCATTTGCCGCCCCAGAAACTGAGCCGCCGCCGAGATCAGCGAGCGCTGCAAATCGCTCGGAACAGTCACCTGCGCGGGCTCCGCAGGGTCCAGAAATGCCACTGCACCCGTCACATCGCCCGCCGTCAGGATCGGGAGGCAGGCGAATGCCGTCCGCTCCATGCCCTCCGCCGGCCGCAGATGCTTTTCACTGTCCGGTGCCGCCGCATAGAACGGGTGCCGGCTCTCCATCAGCTCCTCCAGCGTCGCAGATACGCGCCGCTCGTGATATTCACGCTTCGGCACCCCCGCCGCCGCAACAACGTGGTCCCGGTCAAACACCAGCACCCCGCAGCCCGCCAGCCGCTGCATGATCTCTGCCACCTGCACCGCATTCTCGCCCATCTCACCCAGTACAGAGTACTTCCGGAAAATTACCTCCCCCTCCGGACTCGTGTAAATCTCAAGAGGGTCGCCCTCCCGGATTCTCATTGTCCTGCGGATCTCCTTTGGTATGACAACGC